>CACZGA010000040.1 GCA_902780585.1 uncultured Erysipelotrichaceae bacterium
ATACAATAATAATAAAAGTTAATCCAACCATTAATATACTCATATTCTTATTATAAGAAGTATCTTTCTTAGCACCCCTCGCAATTAATATAATAATTATATTAATAACGGAAATAAACATTAATTGAAAGAATCCACTTCTAGCATACTGAGCATAATTAATATTTCTTAATCCTTGATGAAATATTAAAGATCTAATCTGAATAAAATCAAATACAACATAAATTATATTAAGTACTGTTAATAATAATTTAATTGTATAATCATCTATCTTACGAGGCTTAGTCTTCTTCCTATCTTCCTTAGAATAGACTATTACTAAATAGTATAAAGATACCCCTAAATAAGTAAATATAATACCACCAAATATTAATCTCCCTAATATTAAATCAAATGATAAACAATCAAATATACTAAAGAAAGAATTAAATAAATTATTAAATATTTCATCTGCACTAGATAATAATAAAAGTACTATAAATACAATAGGTATAATAATAAATATAGATTTAACTTTATTCTTAGTTATATTAGATAATTTAATCATACTATCTATTTTTAATTGAACTTTATAAAATTTAAAAATATAAGATATTGGACAAAAGAATAAATGTACTATATCTGTTAATAATTCTAGTATTCTATCACTAGGTTTTATAGTAAAGATATACATCATTAAAAATAATATTATAGTAACTAATGGATTTATTTTCCTAAAGAAATAATTATCATATATAAAATAAGAGATAGATATTAAAGCAATAGGTATCATAAATAAAAAGCCTTTTTTATTCTTTACTATTTCTTTTCTATTAAGTGCATTATAAATAAAGAATAGTAATGGCCCAACAAATAATAATGCGTTAAAACCCAATCTATTATCATAAAATAAAATATTATGATAGATAGCTAATAAAATAATATAAATAACTAAACTACTCATTTTCTTCACTCTTTTCATAATCTAATAAATCAGCAGGTTTACAATCTAATACTTCACATAATTTATCTAAAGTAGAAAACCTTATAGCTTTACCTTTACCTGTTTTTAAGATGGATAAATTAGCTTGAGTAATACCTATCTTTTCAGCTAATTCTTGAGATGAAATCCTTCTCTTGGCCATCATTACATTCAAATTAACAATAATCATAGAAAAACCTCCTTATATAGTAAGATCATTTTCTTCTTTATAATCTGTAGCTTGTCTGAATAACTCAGATAGAATATATAAGGCAATAGAAACCCCAAAGAATAAAACAGCCAAGAAGATAAGAACAATAATATAATTAATATACTTATTACCAATAACAAAAATCATAAAGAATAAATCTATAAGCCATAATAGACTCATTAAAGAAGATAAAATTCCAGTAACTTTTAATGTTTTAACTGTATCATAAGTAAAAGGATCATTCTTCTCTAAATAACCAAATAATTTAATAAATTGATAAGTAATACCTACCATTAATAAACTATTAGGATAAATAATAAACATAGAGTAAATAGTTTTACTAGTATGTTGTAGGAGAAAAGGAGATATCCCTGCTACTGGAATTCCTATCAAAATACCAATAATTAAAAATATTTTTAACGTTTTTCCAATTTTATTCATAAAAAATCACCTCGTTAAATAAATTATAGTTAATCAATTTTCGTTTGTCAATATAAAATTATCGAAAAACAATAAAAAAAGACATAATTTCTTTACAAATAAACAATAATATGATATAATACGTGCATATTATGTATAGGGGGAATACTATTATGAGTAAAACAATTTTAGATAAATTTACGGATGATTTTATTAAAGAAAGAAAAGATGAATGCCCACAAGCAACCACAGAAGAAATTAGACAATTAGCTCTTAACGTATTAGAATTGGTTATGGTTAAAAAGCCAGATGGTACGCCAGAAGAGTGGGTAAGAGAATTAATGAAACCAACTATTGATATTTTAGAGGGTATTAGAAGTAATTATCCAGTACCTGGGTATAATGTACTATTAAATGTTGGTAACATAGATGCCGGCATGTATGCTGGATATATGGATTTCACTAAAAATAGACCAATGGTGAAAGACGGGATATTTGATATAGCTTCAATGACTAAATCACCTACTCAGACACTATCAGATATTTTAATTGATAATAATGTATTTAATCTAAATCATAAAATTAGAGAACTTCATCCAAAATTTATAAACGTTCAAGATTTAACAGTTGATGATATTAAGAGATTTGCTGTTAGTTTTCAAACTCCAGGAAGAATAGATGGAGCAGAAACCTCAGATGAGGCATTAGACCGTTTATATCGTGAAGAAGTTTCTAATATAGGATATTATGACTATAATGATATGGGTATGATGACCATGAAAGAAGTAATGGAATACATAACAAATATGCCATACGAAAAGTTAGTAAATGAATTAATTGTAAAGCCACTTGGCTTAAAAAATACACATTTATTTGTTCCAGAAAATAAAATAGCGCTATTAACTGGAAGCCCAAACTGGCAAATCGGAGCTGTAAATGACGGAAACGCTAATGCCTTTAAAAAAGGATTTAGTGGACATGCAGGGCTTTGGATGTCACCACAGGATTGGGTAACATATATGAATGCTATTACTAAAGGAGAATTAATTTCCGAAGAAGCACTTGCACGTACTTATACTTCAGGTAGATTAGCTGACGCAAAAGGAGTACTATGGGATTTTAGATCATTAGAAGGAAATTACTACACCTCTGATGTTAGTACTGATACAAGTTTCACAGACGTTCTTGTTCCAAAAACTGGTGCTAGTGCTCAAGGTAGCACAAGATGCTTTGGACTTAGATTTCCAGAAGGAGCAGCTTTTGCTGGATTAAACCCTTCAAGTATTTCTAAAGAAGAAGCATTAAGAATACAAGAAGAAAAAAATTTAAAAGACCAAGTTAAGGACATAAACATGATTACATCAGGTTCTGTAGATGGCCCACATACTAGCAGATTTACAACATGTATAGATTCAAGAAGGTGGATGCCAGTAGGACGTACTCAAAAACCAATTGTTAGAAGTCTAGCCGAACTAAGAATAAAACTGTTGTTTTTGGAAAAATACATGAATGAATATAATTATGCAAACGAAAAAGATTTAGCTGTAAAGGTTTATACTAAAGTTGCTTAAAAAAGTATAAGAAAAAACGCTAACAATTAAGTTAGTGTTTTTTTTATATATTTTTGTTATAATTATAATGAGGTAATAATATGATAAAGGATAAAAAGATAATAATAATCAGTTTATTAATTGTACTTCTTTCTGCTGGACTATTAATATACTATATCATTAATAGAGACTATGATTATTCTAAACTATTAGATAATAAGAAATATGATATTATTTATGATAAGATTTCAACTGATAAAGAAAGAGTACCTGCTATTAATATTAAGAATGCAGTTATTGATAACATAAATCAAGAAATAGATTCTTTCTATGAGTATTATTCATTGTTCTCACCAGATGGATTTCGTTATAATTATAATGTAAGTGGAAAAATATTATCTATCATAATAACAGCTTATGTAGTTCATCCTGAAAGTACTCATTATGATATTATTTATAAATCTTTTAATATTGATTTAAAAGAATTAAAACAATTAACAGATAAAGAAATATTATCTAGATTTAATATTACTGAAGAAAAAATGGAGTATTATCTTTATAATAAATTTTTAAATTACTATACTGATTTAGTAAATAATAATTATTTTACTGAAGAACAATGCGACTTTGCCACATTTTTAGAAAGTAAAAACGTAGAAGAATTATTAGAAGATAATCACTATTACATTAATAATAATCATCTAGAATTATACAAATATTTTAATATATTTACTGATTATCAAGAAGAAAATTACTTTAATGAAAAAAGTTTCCATTTTATTGTTACTTAAGAGGTGCTAAATATGCAAATATTAAATTGCGACAACTTAATTAATTCTTGTTGTAGTAACTATGGCTTAGCAAGACTGTTATCGATTTATAATAATATAATGGGATTAATCCATATATTTGTACCTATTATATTAATTGTAATGCTTACAGTAAATCTAGCTCAATTAATGATGAAGCCAGATGATGAGAAATTACCTAAAAAGCCACTTAGTAAAGTAATAGCAGCTGTACTTATATTTTTTCTACCAACTATTGTAAATGTTGTATTAGGACTCTTACCAAATAATTTTGATTTATATGGTTGCTTAAACGCAGCTAAAAAAGCTGAGAGTATTGCTAAAAATAATCAAACTATCTATGTATCAGTAAATGATGAAAAGAAGAAACAATTGATTATTAATCCAAGTGAATACGAAAAGGGTAAGAAACAAACAAATAATAATACTAATAACAACAAGAATAATACTAATAATAGTAATAACAATAATAGTAACAATAATAACAGTAACAACAATGGTAATAACAATAGTAATAACAATAGTAACAGTAACAATAATAACAATAGTAACAATAACAATAATAACAATAATAACAGTAACAACAATAACAGTAACAACAATAATAACAGTAACAATAATAATAACAGTAACAATAATAATTCTCAAAGTTCTAGTAGTAATGGTAAAAAGCCTGTCCTATTAATTGCAGGTCATTCATACCCACCATATTGTAAACAATATAGTGATTGTCGAGGAACAAGTTCTTCTTCTGGTTATGCTGAAGAGGATGAAACAAGAAAATTAGTAAAATTAATTAAAAGTAATTTAGATAGTTTAGGGGTTAATAGCGATGTTGCTAATGCTTTACTATCGGGTGACTATGATAAAATGAATAAATCATTCTTTATAGAAAGTAGAAATAATTCTGAAGCGTTTAGAAAATATGATTGGACTAGATATGGCTTTGTGTTAGAAGTGCACTTCAATGCTATTGGTAGCCATAATGCCAAAGGCACTCTTTTGTGTAAAAAAAGTTCATCTTATAGTACCAAAGCAGATAACGATATTGTAAAGGCTGTTACTTCACATACTGGGCATAAGCATATCAGTGATTCAATTCAGACATTAAATAACGTTACTTATTTTACAAAAAGAGGAATACCTATAACATACCTAGAAACTGAATTCTATGATAATGCTGATGCTATGAGAGTATATACAAGTCATATGAATGAAATAGCTAGAGATATAGCCTTAGCAATAAAAAAACACTACGGGTAAAAAGCACTAACAAAAAGTTAGTGTTTTGTTGTGTCATTAATTAAGATATGATAATATCATAATTAGGTGATGTATGATGAAGAATAAACCACTTTTACCTATAGCAATTTTATTAATAGTAGGAGCAACATTATTTGCTAATCCTTTTACCCAGAACAATTATGTTGGTACTTGGAATAATACAATAGTTTATAAAGATGTAACAATAGACTCAGTCCTTATAATTAAAAACAATAAAGATATTTCATATGTAAGAACATATTCTGATGGTTCAGGTACTTATACAAGAGAAGGAACTTGGAAAAAAGAAGATGATCATATAAAAATAATATTTAATAAAGATAATGAATCAGAAGAGTATCCATTATATTTACTTGATAATAAATCTCTTTGTGTTGCAGAAAAAAATTGTAAAAAAGACCAAGTATTTCATAAAAAATCATTATTCTCAAAAAAGCTTGAGTATATATATGATGAAGAAGATGCAATGATAGATCAAGATGATATCATTGAAAATGACAATCATGAGCAAGATGTAAAACTCCCTTTAAAAAAAGATGATAAAGTTATAATATACTTCTTTAGAGGAGAAGGATGCTCACATTGTGCTGAAGCTGAAGCTTGGTTCGAAAGTATCGAAAAAGAATATGGAGATTATTTCACAATTAAAGATTATGAAACCTGGTATAACCAAGATAATGCTGAATATATGCAAAAAGTTGCTGAATCTAGGGGAGATGAAGCCGGTGGAGTTCCATATATCATTATTGGGGATTACACCTGGGTTGGTTTTACAGAAGAATATGAAGATGAAATGATACAAGCAATTTTGTATTATGCAAACCAAGAATAAAACACTAACTAAACATTAGTGTTTTTTAAAACTTTCTAGTTCTATAACAGTGGCTTGGGGTCTGTGGTTATATTTATATGCTATTATATCTACATGTATTTTTATTGTCAAATAACTATCAAATTCAATATAAAATAATCAGTAAATATAATAACTAAAAATGTAAAGTATGATATCATAATAATGAGGTGGTAAAGTGATTAATATAAAGTGTGATAAATGTAAACATGAGTTTTCTCTTTTTGAAAAACATTGCCCAAATTGTGGTGATAAAGTAAAAATTAGTACAAAGTTTTTTTGTAATGATTGTGGAAAAGAAATAGACATTTATCAAAAAAAATGTAAACACTGCAATAAAATACCCGACAAAATAATAATTAAAACACAAAGTGGTAAAGAGATAGTAACAGATTTTGAAACTTCAGATATTGTATTAAATAATGATGAGGAAAAATATCATGCAAATGAAAAGATTACAAAAAATAATGAAACAAAGAGAGAAGACGGAAAAATATCAATTATTATAGGAATAATTGCATTTGTTACGGCTTTTTATAATGCATTATTGGGAGTCATTTGTGCAAGTATAGGAGTTGTATTAGGAATAATAGGATTAACAAAAAAAGATAAAAAGTCAATCATAGGCATCATAATATCATTGATCCCAATAGTCTTATTTATTACATCCGTTATAATTACAGCTAAACAAATAGAAAATAATAGGAAGCATGTCACGCACGAATTGTTTATGTATGATGCCCAAGACGTAGTTTATAAGGTAATAGACTCAGATTCCTCAAATGAATTTGTTTGTATTGACAAAGTAACTGGTGAATCAGGAGAAACATTTGTAAATATTGAAGAATTAGGCTCAGGAGAATATTATATGTTGTTCTCATCTAATGATAACAAATTAATTGAAGATTTTAATAATATTAACAAAACCGTTGCAATGACTATTAGAAGAAAAACTGAAGAATATGAGGAGGAAACAGCTCCCTTAAATAGATTTAAATATCATTTGGAAAAAGAACCTGGTTATGGTTGGATTCATTGGACAAAAGATGGAAATAGAAATAATTATTACTACATTACAATTGCGTTTGAATCAGGATATGGTATTCCTGATGAAGTAGAATATGAAAATATTAATATGAATACAATATCAAAAGAAGGCGCAAGTGTTGATATGATGAAAGCCATTAATGCTATAAATAATGATACATCAATTGATGGAAAAGAAGCTATCGGAGGAAAAACATATTATTGCTATTATCAAGGGTAAAAAAAACACTAGTTAATTAAACTAGTGTTTTCTTTATTGTAATTTCAACCGTACCATTTTATTTACCAATATTATGAGAATAATTTCTATATGTATCATTGTCAATTAATGCATTGATTTTTTCTACTATTTCATTATAAGTCTTATTAGATACCATATAACCACCCAAAGACTTATTCTTGCCATTTTTAAATTTTATAGTTATTCTTGATTTATTTCCATCCATAACATCTAAATCTTCCTTAGCCTTTTTGTCAAATACACTTATTCTTTTATTTATATAATTAGCCAAATCATCATATTCCTCTTTTTTAATATTAAATGAATCAGTAGAAGAGTCATAACTATTAGATAAAAACACTTTCCCATCGGGTGTAAATTTAACATATCTAGTTGCGGTATCAGCCATTGTACCATAACTACTAGAAATAGAATACTCGATACTTACAATATCACTAGATTTGTATCTTAAACTAGATACTGCAATAAAAGCAATAACTACAATTAGTATTAAAACAGCTATAATTATATTTTTCTTCTTCATAAAAACCTCTTATCTTTCTAACTTTTTATTAATTAAAATTTGTTAATATAATTTATATAAGACTTTATTAAGTCAGCATCCATTAAATTATTTGGGACTTCATCAATATTAAAGAACCTTAATCTTTTTGTTTCAGAGTCGCCCTTCAATTTAGACACATCATTAAGTGAAACATCAGCTAAATAAAGAGAGGTATTATTATAAACAATATCACCATTTGGATAACTATTTTTTCTAGATTCTCCTGATAATGTATCAATTAATATTATTTTATCTGGTTCTAACTTAATACCTGTTTCCTCATAGGCTTCTCTTACAGCCGTAACTCTTAAATCTTCTCCTAAATCTTGACATCCACCTGGTAATCCCCATTTATCTCTATCTGTTCTCTCTTGCAAAAGAATTTGGCCCTTTTCATTTCTAATAATTATTGCGGCCCCTGTTTGAATAAATGGTATGTGATTAATTCTTTCATCTAAAGCCATTCTAAACAGAACCGGATAGCCACCATAATTTGCACTTAAATCAAGTAATTCCTCATCACTTAAACTCTTAACTAGCTCAACAAATTCTTCATGAGTATAATCTCGCATCTTTTTAAAATTCAAATATATCACTTCCAAGAATATTCTAGCATAAAAAAAGAAAAAAATGATATTTTTCTTTTTAATCTACTGTTTTTTTTATTTGTGTCTCCTAATTAGGGTTCACATCAATTAACTAGTGTTTTATTATTCTAAATGGCACTATAATCATAGGGGCTTCAAACTTTTATTAGATTACTTGTTAGTGTAAAAAAATCAACTTCATGTGATATAATGTTTCTGGTGATAAAAAAATGGGATTGTTTAATTTTAAGAAAGATAGCAAAGTTTTTAATGGCGCAGTTTTTATTTGTAGACACTTTATGAATGGAGAATGTGATGTTACATATATTTCGCATAAAGAAAATGGTGACTATGAGTGTTTTTGTTCAAATTGTGAACAAAATTTAGATTTAAATTCAGTTATGGTAGTTGGTTTTGAGGAGATTGCAACAAACGAAAACAACAAAAGTCTTTTAAATATTGAGAAAGGAAAGTATTGTTATTTAAAGGATGAAAATTGGTATGAATTAGATATCGATAAAAGCAATGAATATGTAATTTGGTTATCTGATATTGAGGATAAAATTATTGCTGAAAATATAAGAAGAAATAAAGAACTACGAAGTGATTTGTCTGGAATAAAAATAAATAGATAATAAAAAAGGATTTAGAATTTTCTAAGTCCTTTTATAGTTCTAAATGGCAGGGGATGATAGAATCATACTTCCAATAGTATTTTGGAAATTCGAAGATCTAGTCTGTAAGTTTTAGAGTTGATTTAGTTCGTATCTTTATACAAAATGGAAATATAATTCCTAAAATGTATAAAAATATATAGAAATATATCATAATATATTGTATAATATAAGCAGAGGTGAAACTATGGCAACAACGTATATAAATAGAACAATGGAAAAAACTTTAAACGAATATATTGGAAAATATCCAGTAATAATGATTACAGGTCCAAGACAAGTGGGTAAAACTACTTTATTGAATTATATGAAAGAAAATTCAAAGGATAAGCTAAATTATGTTACTTTAGATGATATGATTAATAGAATGCAAGCGCAGGAAGATCCAGAACTTTTTTTGAGAACCCATGAAGCCCCACTAGTAATTGATGAATTTCAATATGCACCAAAGTTACTTTCTTACATAAAAATAATGGTGGATAAAGCTAGGCAAAATGAAATGTTTGGAGATAAGAAAAAAACAGGAACATTATATTACTTAACTGGCAGTCAAGTATTTCAAACAATGAAAAACATTAGTGAATCATTATCTGGTAGAGTTGGAATATTTGATTTATTTGCTTTTTCTGATAGAGAAGTAAATTCTTTAAAAGAAGAAAAATTTATACCAAAAATAGAAATAATAAAAAATAAAGAGCCTAAAAAAAGAATCTCAACTACAAAAATATTTGAAAGAATTATTAGAGGTAGTTATCCAGATTTATATGGAAATAGAATTCCAGTAGAAAACTATTACAGTAACTACATTAGAACATACATTGAAAGAGATATTAGAGAAATAATAAATATCAAAAATGAGAACAAGTTTATAAAATTTATATCTTCGATGGCCGCAAGAACAGGACAAGAGTTTAATGCAAGTGAAGTAGGAGCAGAAATTGGTATCGATAACAAAACAGCAGATGAATGGGTTTCTATATTAAAAAATACAGGTATTGTTTACTTACTACAACCACATACAAACAATAATGTATCTAGAGCAATTAAACGTCAAAAAATATATTTTATGGATACTGGATTAGCATGCTATTTAACAGGATATACAGATGCCTCTATCCTAGAAAAAAGTGCATACAGTGGAGCTATATTTGAAACATATGTAATAAGTGAAATAATAAAGTCATACACCAATAATGGAATAGATCCAAGAAAGCATTTATATTTCTTTAGAGACAACAATCAAAAAGAAATAGACTTATTAGTAATAGATAATAATATAGTATATCCAGTTGAAATTAAGAAAAGTAGTAATCCAGGACTTGAAGCAATAAAGAATTTTAATGTTGTAGATAAATTCGAAATGGAAAGAGGAACAGGAATAGTATTATGCCTATGCAAAGAAATCGAGGCAATAGATGAAAATAACTATTATGTACCTATAGAATACATTTAAAGAAGGAAAAGATAATTATGAAAAGAAATAAAAGAAAATATGGATAATTTTCTAGATCAAATGGATGCATTTGATAATGGGACTTATTATGATGTTTTTTAGCTAAAGGAGGTATTTGGATGGCTAAGGTATTTACGTTTCAAGTAGGAATAGAAGGATTAGAAGATAAAATTTGGAGAAAAATTGAAATAACAGATAGAAGAACAGTTGCAGATTTAGCATATACTATCCTTGCTACATTTGATTCTCTTGCATATCATTTATATGATATTAAGCATGGAAACGATAGATATGATTGTATGATTGATCCAATGGATTTAAGAAATTATAATTTTAAAGATGCCATAAGAACGAAATTAAGTGATGTTGATTTTGAAAATAATAATAAAATGATTATGGAATATGATTTTGGTTCAACTACAACATTTATCATTACATATTTAGAATCTAGAAATATGGAAAAATATAATGGAAATCATTATCCATATATAGTTGATGGAGCAGGTAGAGGAATGATAGATGACATGTGTGATTTTGAATTAAAAGAAGTAGTTGAAGATATAGATAAAAAAGGATATTCTATTTTACTCCAGGATATGAGAGAAAAATAAAGTATGATTATCGTCAGTTTAACATAAAGACTAATAACGCATTATTAAAAGGATTAGTATTAGATATAAAAAATGGATATGAAGTTAGTGAATAGATACAACAATTCAATGCTTAAAAAATAATATGGTAAAAAAAGAACAACTTTCCACCGCACAATTCAGTTTTTCAAAAAACAGCACTATCTATCTAGATGTGCTGTTTTTTTATGCTTTTATCATGAAATAATCATGCCCCCGAGAATGGTTTTGGAGATGATGTCAATACTTTAATAGACCTTTCTTCACCTTTTTTGACCTTGAGTACGAAAGGTCAAAAATTCGCGGGCTGCGCCTGTAAGTTGTAGGATAGAAATAGTCCTTATTTTTACTAAAAGTATATAAATCGTAAAAAAAATCAAAACAAAAGAACCGCAAGGGGTGCGGGGGAAGGCGGTTCTTTTATTCTGGTAGAAGAGGGTAATTTCTGATGATTATTGGATGTAAATAGTCAAAATTTGACGATTTTATGTTATAATTTTTTATGAGAAATATCTTAGGAGGTATTATTATGATTGATAATTTAATGTATGTAATGCAAACTACCACTGTTGAACAATTAAAAAATGAAATAGATAAAAATACATTTGTTGATAAGAATTTAAAAGACTTTAATAAAGGAAAAGAAATAATTGATAATTTGCTTGAATTAAATAAACAAAATGTAGATGATAATGTTAAGAATGCTTTGATGATTTATTGCATGTATAAATTAAAAGGTGGTAAATAATATGACTGAACAAGAATTAAAGAAATTAGAAGATAAATTATGGGCTGCAGCAGACAAAATGAGAGGTGCTGTTTCCGTTTCAGATTATAAATTTATAGTATTAGGATTAATATTCTTAAAGTATATTTCAGATTCATTTGAGGAAAAGTATAAGGAATTAGTTGAAGAAGGTGCTGGACTAGAAGAAGAAAGAGATTGCTATACTGCTGAAAATATATTCTATGTACCCAAAAATGCTAGATGGGAATATCTAGTTGAACATTCAAAAGATACTAATATAGGAGAAATAATTGATGATGCACTAACACTAATTGAAAAAGAAAATGCTTCATTGAAAAATGTATTACCTAAGAATTATAATTCTCCTACTATGAGAAATGTTAATATTGGAGAATTATTAGACTTATTTACCAATATCAAAGTTGGTACTAAAGAAGCAAAAGAGAAAGATTTATTAGGAAGAATCTATGAATATTTCTTAGGACAATTTGCAAAGAATGAATTACAAAAAGGTGGGGAATTCTATACACCAGCATGTTTAGTTAGAACTATGGTTGAATGTATTGAACCGTTTCAAGGAAAAGTATATGACCCAGCTTGTGGATCAGGTGGTATGTTTGTTCAGTCAATGAAGTTTGTAGAAGAAAATCAAGGCAATATATATAACATTGGTATATTTGGTCAAGAAAAGAATCCTACTACATGGAGACTGGCAAAAATGAATTTAGCTATTAGATCAATGTATGGCGATTTAGGAAAGTATGCAGCAGATACTTTTACTGAAGACTTACATAAAGATTTAAAAGCAGATTTTATATTAGCCAATCCTCCATTTAATTTAGAATGGGACAGAGACAAAGTAGAAAATGATCCGAGATGGAGATATGGATTAGCTCCAAAGAATAATGCAAACTATGCATGGTTACAACATATGATTTCAAAATTATCTCAAAATGGAAAAATGGCATGTATACTTGCTAATGGTTCTTTATCAGCAGGTGGACAAGAAGGAGAAATTAGAAAGAATCTAATTGAAAACGATTTAGTAGATTGTATTTTAGCAATGCCAAATAATTTATTCTATACAGTAACAGTTCCATGCTCTATATGGATTATAAATAGAAATAAGAGACAAAAAGGTAAAACATTATTTATCAATGCAAGTAATCTAGGTACTATGGTTACTAGAAGATTAAGAGAACTAGATGAGAAAGATATAAAGAAAATTGCAGGAACATATCATGCATATCAAAATGATGACAGTTATGAAGACATTAAAGGTTTCTGTTATTCAGCAACATTAGATGAAATTAAATCTAATGACTATGTATTAACACCTGGTAGATATGTAGGTGTAGAAGATAGTGAAGAAGATGATATACCATTTGAAGAAAAGATGAGTAGTATTACTTCAAAATTATCTACACAATTTGAAGAGTCTCATAGACTTGAAGAAGAAATAAAGAAGAATTTAAAAGCAATTGGATATGAGATTTAATCATACAAATTGTGATTTGTAAGAGAAAGGAGAATTGAAATGATCTTTAATAAATACAGATTAGAAGATATTACTGACAAAATAGGAGACGGAATTCATGGTACACCTAAATATGATGATAATGGTGATTACTATTTTGTAAATGGGAATAATCTTGTGGATGGAGATATTGTTTTTAAAAAAGATACAAAAAGAATTAATGAAGAGCAGTATCTTAAGAATAAAAGAGACTTAAACAAAAACACCCTTTTAGTTTCAATCAATGGAACATTAGGGAATGTTGCAAAATACAACAATGAGAAGATTATTTTAGGTAAGAGTGCATGCTATATGAATGTTAAAGATGAATATAATGTAGATTATGTTTACTTTGTATTTGAATCTCCAGAATTTAAAAAATACTTACAATATGGTGCTAATGGAACAACTATTAAGAATGTTCCTTTATCTGCAATTAGGAATTATGAAATATCAATTCCTAGTAAAGAAAATCAAGATAAAATAGTTAGAATATTAAAATCTATTGAAGATAAGATTAAACTTAATAATAAGATAAATAATAATTTGTATGAGTTATGCAATAATCTATTTCATGAGTATTTAGACAAATATGAGAGCAAAGTTGAATATAAAAAGATAGTTGAAATAGCAAAGAAAGTAGTAACGGGTAAAACACCATCTACAGCTAATAAGGATTTTTGGGATGGTGATATTCCTTTTATTACAATTCCTGATATGCATAATCAAGTGTTTACAATAAAAACTGAAAGAAACATAACTGAACTTGGAGCTAAGTCTATTATTCCAAAGAATTCAATTTCAGTGTCTTGTATTGCAACAGTTGGTTTAGTTAGTATTAATACTGAAGATTCTCAGACTAACCAACAGATAAATTCTATAGTAATTGAGAATGATTATGATTTGTATTTCTTGTTTGAATATTTATCTGAACAAGAAGAATATATGAAAAGTATTGCTGGAGGATCAACTACCTATAATATAAATAAGAATACTTTTGAAAATATAGAAGTACCATATCTTCCAAAAGATGTGCTTATAGAATTTAATAATAGTGTATCTAGTATGTTTGAGAAAATTAAACTTAATCAATATGAAAATGAAAGACTATCTCAGTTAAGAGATACATTATTACCAAAATTAATGAATGGTGAAATAGACTTAGATAATGTAGAGATTTAATCATACAAATTGTGATTTGTGTTAAGAAGGAGAACTTATGAGAAAGAAAACTAAGCCAAGTGAATCATTGAAATTATTAGTAGTATTCCTATTATTTAGTTTGATTGGTACAATTTTTATGTGGGTTATGAGGAGATTTAATTATTCGTGGGATTGTATTTCAACTATAATTTCCATGCTAACCTTTTTAGCAACAGCGGTAATACCAATTATAGTAATATTCATACAGCGTGATATAAATGATAATAATGACAATAATAGAGCAAATAATTTAAAGTTTGATCAAAAGATAACAGAATTAAAAGCTGAAATAGAGAAAATCAAAAATGATAGTGAATTAGAATGGGAAGATGTTAAAACTGTTAATGCAAGTGATGTATATGATTATATATGTGTATCGATGAAGGTAACGATTAAAGAAATTGCAGAACATTTTAAAGTATCTACTGATGAGATAAAACCAATTATAAGTTTGCTTTGTTTAAGAGATAATTTGATACAATCATATATAGATGTTGATCCTCGCAATCCTGAGGATGATTCGGTATGGTTTAAGAAAAGGAATTAAGAAATGAAGAAACTTTTAATGTAGAGCAACTAAAAAATCCTTGCTAGGATTGTAGAATGATTAATAGATTAAGATATTTAAATATTTTATATCAAATTAGAAATAAGGAGATAATATGAATAAGAAAATTACTGGTTTTTCCACAAAAATTGCAAAAATAGAAAAAGAGTTTAAGTCAAAAAAATGGAATAACGAAAAAATTAAAAACTATATTGTAGAACTTGAATTTGAAAAAAGTAAAACTAACAGTATTAGTGAAATAATTAAAATTGGAACTATACCACTTTTTATTTCTTTTTTATCATTAGTACTTTCATTATTAAATTTAAAAACGTCTTATTTAATCTTTCTTATTACAGGTTTTACATTTGTTGAATTAATTGGATCATTTTGTATACTATATAAGTGCAACATTGTTTTAATGGAAATTGATTTAACTTTAGAATTAGCAAAGAATAGTATTAAATAAAACATATATGAAGTGGTTTATATTGAGGAGTTTATATGATGAGAAAGTTATTTGATATACCAATTTATTCAACAAGTGAAAAAAAGTTTAATATAAAGTGGAGCAATTACGATAAAAAAATAAAAAAAGAATTATTTGTAAATAATCCTGAAACATATGATAGTCACATTGAACTTTTTCAAGACTCAATAAGGAAATGGAAATATAATCAAATAATAGGTTACATAGTTGTCTCTTATATGGATAATTCAATATGGTTTGATTTATATCTTACTAGTAAAAAGAAAATAATATTTTCATCTAACAAGAAAAACATTATTGAAAATATGCTTATAGGTGGATATCATTTTCAAATAATGAATAATGATACCAATGAAGATATTATTGATAGAATAAAACTATACATACATATTATAAAGAAAGAATATTTAAAAAACAGATATTTAGATTTGGAAGTGTTTCATAATATCATAAAAATAATAGATTTTAAAAAAATAAAATGAGGTGATAAAGATGAATCTTTTAAAAGAATTTATGCCATATATAGCTGCCATTATAACTTCAACTATTTCAGGGGTTTGCTCATATTTAAAATCAAAGCGAGATTTTAAAAATCAAGTTGAAACTATCGAGATGAATAATAAGCATGAAATAGATAAGTTAATGGAGCAACATAAAGTGGATATAGAAAACTTAAAAGAAAAACATAAACTTGAAATGGAAGCAAAAGAGAAAGATCATGAACATGAAAAGGAAATATTGGAATTAAAAAGTCAAAATGCAATTAATGAACATGGTCAAGAAGTAATAAATAATGCTATGGCTGGTGTAGTTGGTGAGGTATTTAGTGGAGTACTGACTGGAAAAATCAAAACAGAAGATTTAGAAAAATTATCAAAAAAGTATCCAAATAAAAAACAATGATTTATTATTTAAAATAGGAAGTGATGTAAATGTTTAATGAAGAACAATTAGAAGATGCTACATTAAGCATATTTGAAGATTTAGGATATGATAGATTAAATGGATATGACATTGATAGAGACTATCAAAGTGTATTTATGGACAATAATTTATTTGATGATCTATCAAATATTAATAAGGACTTTAACGATTCTCAGATTCAAGAAGCAATTAAGACTATCAAATCCTTATTACATGGTAATCCAGTTGAAGATAATAAAATCTTCACTAGATATTTATTAGAGGGTGTTCCTGTTCAAATAAAAACTAGTACTGGTTATCAATATAAGAATGTTAAATTAGTTGATTTCGATAATATAAATAATAATCACTTCCAAGCAATTCAACAATTTACCATTGTAGAGTTTGATACTAAGAGACCAGATATTATTATATTCGTAAATGGTATTCCATTAGTTGTTGTTGAATTAAAATCAATGACTAATGAAAGTGTAATGCTCGAAGAAGCATATTCACAATTAACTGGATATAGAGAAGTATATATACCTTCTTTATTTAAATATAATCAGTTCTTAGTAATTAGTAATGGATCTACTGCTAAGTCAGGTACTATTACTAGTCCATATTCTAGATTTAGTGACTGGAAGAAAATTGAAGATACTGACGAAGTATATGAAAACATGCCAACACATGAAACTTTATTTAGAGGTATGTTTAGGAAAGATAGACTATTAGATATTATTCAAAACTTTATTCTGTTTAGTGATGATAGAAAAATTCTTGCACAATATCATCAATACTTTGGAGTTAAGAAAGCAATTCTTTCCACAGTTACCAGAGGAAAACAAACAGGTAAAGCTGGTATTTTATGGCATACACAAGGTTCTGGTAAATCATTTAGTATGGTATTCTACTCTGGTAATATGATTAAACTATTAAATAATCCTACTATTGTAGTAGTTACAGATAGAAATGATTTGGATAATCAGTTATATGAAACATTTACTAAATGTGACTATTATTTAAAACAGAAACCAAGACAAGCGGATTCAAGAGTTGCTCTAGATGAAATGTTAAAAGATAGAGTTGCTGGAGGTATCTTCTTCACGACACTTCAAAAGTTTGAAGAAGAAACAGGTCTATTTAGTGATAGAGATGATATCTTAGTTTTGGTAGATGAAGCACATAGAAGCCACTATGGATTAGAAGCAACTATGAAAATTAATTATGAAACTAATGAAGCAGAAGAGACATTTGGTACTGCAAAATATTTACATAATGCATTACCTAATGCAGTTTATATTGGATTTACAGGTACACCAGTAGAAACTAAAGACAAATCAACTTCATCAATATTTGGGGACGTAATTGATACATATGATATGACACAAGCAATTATGGATGGATCTACTGTACCAATTATGTATGAATCTAGAATGGCTAGAGTTGGATTAAATCAGAAAATATTAGATGAAATAGATAATTATTATAAGTTTGTAGAAGAAACAGGTGCAGCAGATGAATATGCAATTCGTAAGTCTAAGCAAATGATGGCTAATATATCACAAGTTATTGAAGATCCAGATAGATTAGAGTTAATAGTTAAAGATATAATTAATCATTTCGAAGAAAGAAAAGATATGGTTGCGGATCATGCAATGGTAGTAGCATATTCTAGAAAAGCAGCTTATACAATGTACAAGAAGTTTTTAGAACTAAGACCAGATTATGAGGATGTAGTTAATATGATAATTACTCCTTCAAATAAAGATTCTGAAGAAATGCAAAAAGCAATCGGTACAAAGAACGATAAAAAGGAATTAGAAATTAGATTTAAAAATGAAGCCAATGACCCTAATGAGAAATTCAAAATTGCAATTGTAGTAGATATGTGGCTTACAGGATTCGATGTACCTAGACTTGGAGTTATGTATGTAGATAAACCTATGAAAGCACATAATCTTATGCAAGCAATTGCAAGAGTTAATCGTGTCTATAAAGATAAACCAGCAGGTTTAATTGTAGATTATATAGGACTTAAAGCATGGTTATTAGATGCATTAAAGACATATACAACTCGTGACCAAAAACAAGTAGTAGATAATGAAGAACTAGTAGATGCTATTAAAGATAAAATAGAAATAATTGATGGTATTTTAGGCAGATTTGATTATTCTAATTTCAATAGTTTAGATAATACTGGTAAGTATAATCTTATTAAAGATGCTGCTAACTTAGTATTAAGTTCAGAAGATAAAAAGAAACGATTCATGAAACATAGTTTGGATACTAAAAATTTATATACACTATGTAATGGTATATTAGAGAAAAAATATAAAGATAAAGCACTATTTATTATTTCTGTTAGATCGTTTATTTCAAAAATAACTAATGATAATAAATTGGATGTATCAGAAATTAATAAGACTGTAGGAAGAATGCTTGAAGAATCAATTCAAGATGATGAACTAATTAACTTAGGAGAATTATCTAGAGGTAATAGTTTAGAATTATTAAGTGATGCAATGCTTTCTAAATTAAGAAGTATGAAAGATAAAAATGTAGTTGCTGAGGTTTTATCTAGAGCTATTAAATCTACTATTAGTGAAATTGGTAAAATCAATTTAACATTACAAGAGAAATTCTCTACTAAGTTTAATAAATTAGTTGACGCCTACAATGAAAGAACTGATGTTGCAGATATCGAAAAAATCATTGAAGAAATGATTGGATTAAAGAAAGAAATTGAAGAAGAATTAGAAAGAGGAAATGAGTATGACTTATCTCCTGAAGAAAAAGCATTCTTCGATGCCTTAGGTGCTGATTCTGAAATTAAGGAATTAATGAAAGATGAAACTTTAGTTCAAATAGCTAAAGAATTAGTAGATATCATTAATGCAAATCTTACTCTAGATGCATTTAAGAGAGAAGATGCAAGAGCGAGAATCAGAGTTGAGATTAGACGATTACTAATTAAATATAATTATCCACCAATAAAAAGAGATAGTGCTGTTGATCAAGTTATCAGACAGGCTGAACTAAAATATCAGAATGCCTAAAAAATAATAAGATAATAATTACAGGAGGAACTATATGAATGATTTATTAAGTTTACAAGATTTATTTAATAAAAAGATATTCAGAATACCCGATTATCAAAGAGGTTATTCCTGGTCTACACAACAACTAGAAGAGTTTTGGAGTGATGTAATTAATTTACTTCCAAATAAAGAACATTATACTGGAATG
>CACZGA010000041.1 GCA_902780585.1 uncultured Erysipelotrichaceae bacterium
AGAAGACAAATGCACTTTGATAGAAAAAATTACTTTTATCCAGACAACCCAAAGAATTATCAAATTACCCAATCAAGAACTCCAATCGGTTATGATGGCTATGTAGAAATAAATGTTAATGGTACTCCTAAAAAGATATATATCGAAGAAATGCATATTGAAGAAGATACTTGTAAAAGTGCCCATAGAGGAAATAAAACTCTATTAGATTTTAATAGAGCAGGAGTTCCTTTAATAGAAATAGTAACTAAACCATGTATTTCAAGTAGTGAAGAAGCAAGATTATATCTTGAAAAACTAAGAGAATTATTAACTTATGGAGATATAAGTGATTGTAAAATAGAAGAGGGTTCTATGCGTGCAGAACCAAATGTATCACTTCGTAAAAATGAATCAGATCCATTTGGAACTAAAGTAGAAATTAAAAATATAGGTTCTATTTCTAATGTTGTGGCAGGAATTGAAAAAGAAATTCAAAGACAAGCCGAAATATATGACAATGGTGGTACAATTCAAGCTCAAACTAGAAGATACGATGATAAACTACAAGATACAGTTCTAATGAGAGTAAAAGAAACAGGCAATGACTATCGTTATTTCCCAGAACCAGATATTCCTTTTGTCTATGTTACTGATGAAATGATTGAAGAAGCTGTAAAAGAAATACCAATGCTTCCTGATGAAAGAAGAAAAAAATACCAAGAATTAGGTATTAGCGAATTAAACGCCAATAAATTAGTAGCGAACAGATCACTAAGTGATTATATAAACACACTATTAGGAGAAAAAACTAATTTCAAAATAGCAAGTAACCTATTATTAGGAGATATATCTGCTTACCTAAATCGTACTGAAAAAGATATTACTGAAACTACACTAACTAAAGAACGTTTCATAGAATTAATTAATCTTTTAGATAATAATACTTTAACAAGTAAAAACCTAAAAGAAATGTTAGAAGATATTCTAGAAAAAGAAGATACGATTACGGATATTATGAAAGCTAAAGGCATAGAAAACATTACTGACGATAGTGAAATTAGAACTAAAATTCAAAATATAATGAAAGCTAATCCAGAAAGTGTAGAAGATTATCGTAATGGCCATGATAGAGCTATAAAATTCTTAATGGGTCAAGTTATGAAAGAGACGAAAGGTAAAGCTAATCCTAAACTTGCTATGGATATTTTACTAGAAGAATTGCGCTAATTGTACGTTGAAAAAGACTAGTACATAGTGTATAATAATAATACTAGGATGTGAGAATATGAAGTTTATTAAAAAACATATAAAAATGATTATCGGAGTCATAGTAATACTACTATTAGTAGGAGTATTACTATTCCTTAAAGAAGTTTTCTATTCATCTGAGAATGGACCTATCTATGGTACTCGTCTAGAGGGTAAAGATAAAGTAAAAATATCAGATGATACAAAAAATAAAGTAAAAGAACTAATGGGAGAAGGCTTTGCTAGTGTAAATGTTAGAATTCAAGGAAGAATTATCTACATTGAAGCTAAAGCTGGCCCTGAATTAGAACCAGGAGCAGCTAGAGAAGCAGGCAATAAATCATTAGAAGCTTTTACTGAAGCTGAAAAAGTATATTATGACATTCAATATTTAATTGATAGTGATACAAATACCACCCAATATCCAGTATTAGGATATAAACACCATTCTAAAGGTGGTATCAATTGGACACGAGATAGAGCGGTGAACTAAATGAAAAAAAGATTAATCATCATACTACCCATTTTAATAGCATCAATAACATTTTTCTTTGTATATCGTTACTACAATAAAGAAGATAGAACTACAACACTAACAGTAACAGAAAAGAAATGGGTTGAAGATAATAAAGATAAATCCTATGATTTTGAAGTAATTAATGATTATCCTTTGTATGGAACAAATGGAGAAGGAGTTATCTTTGATTTTATAAATGATTTTGAAGAAAAAATAGGTATAGAATTTAATAAAATACCTTATTTAAAAGCTTCTGCTCCTACAAATACAAGTTATCGTATTTCTGTCTTAGGAAATAATGATAAATTAACTAAAAATGATTTATTCTTATTTAATGATAACTATGTAGCTGTAGGTAAAACATACCAAAGAATTAATCATATTAAAGATATGAAAAATATAATATTTGGAGTATTACAAGAAGATATAGAAGATGTAAGTTTCTACTTAAAGAGTGGTAATAACTTATCTTATAAATCATATGATTCAATTGAAGCCTTATATTTAGCCTTAGATAATGATGAAGTAAATATGATTATTGCTCCTAATATTATGTATTTAGACTATACAATTGAAAAGAATAAGTACTCTATAAATTACTATTTCACTGAAATGAAAAAACAAATAGTTTTAACATTATCTGATAGTAATAAGAAACTAAATAACATTGTAACTAAATACTATAATAAATGGCGACAAACAAATTATGTAAAAGAGTATAATGATTCATACTTAAACTACTATTTTGAAAAGAACCAATTAGATGCTAAGACAAAAGCTTCATTAGTATCTAAAAACTATGTATATGGTTATGTAGAAAATCCTCCATATGAAGTAGAGGTTAATGGTAAAGTAGCAGGAATTGCTGGAGAATACATTAATCGTATTTCTCGTCTAGCAGACATAAACTTTAAATATAAAAAGTATGCTAATAAAAAAGCTTTACAAAAAGCTATTGATAAAGGTGAAGTAGACGTATACTTTGACTATTACAACTACAGTAATGATAAGTATTTAGAGACACTATCTACCTTTATAGAAGACTATGTAGTTCTAGGCAGACAAGAAGATAATCATATAGTAAATTCCTTTGAAAGTCTAAAAGGCCAAGAAATAGCTATGTTAAAAGGAGATTCTCTATACAATTATTTTTCTAATAACTCTAGAGCAAACATCAAAGAATATAACGACTTAGATAAAATGATTAAAAATGCTAAAGATAAAATAATAGTAGTAGATAGAGAAATTTATGCTTACTATCAAAATAAGAAATTTAAGAATTTAAAATTAATTTATCAAGATACTATGATGAATGATTATAAATTCATGGTAAAAAGTAATAATGGGGCATTCTTTGATTTATTTAACTACATTATTAATACAAATTCTTATTATAACTATCGTAATTCAGGTATAGAAAATATGAAGGCCTCTATCTTAGAAGATTCAACCCTAGAGCAAGTATATACCATTGTATTAGGAATGATCTTTATCCCAATCATTTTAATCGCCGCATTCTTCCTATTTGTTAAGAAGAAAAAACAAGTTAAAAAAGTTAAAATCCAAGATAGACATAAATATACTGATATGTTAACATCTTTAAAAAATAGAAATTACTTGAATGCTAAGATGAAAGAATGGGAAGATTGTGAAGTATTCCCTCAATCAATAGTTATGGTAGATTTAAATAACGTTAAATACGTTAATGATAACTATGGTCATGAAGAAGGAGACCAATTAATCATTAAAGCTGCTGGTATATTAGTAAATACTCAATTAGAAAATAGTGAGATTATCAGAACAGATGGAAATGAGTTCTTAATATATTTAGTAGGTTATAGTGAAAGACAAATTAGTACATATACTAAGAAATTATCTAAAGAAATGAAGAGTCTTCCACATGAGTTTGGTGCTGCTGTAGGATTTAGTATGATTACAGATGCAATTAAAACTCTAGATGATGCAATTAATGAAGCAACTCTAGAAATGATTACTAACAAAGAAGACTATAAATAAAAGGTGATAACATGGAAAAAGCAAGAAATTTTATAATAAAAGTGCTGAGATTATTATTGATGCCAGAAATGCGCATATTACCAGCACATCTTGCTTTTTTTCTTGTCATAACACTTATTCCCTTAATAGCGCTAATTGCGACTCTCACAGCCTTTTTATCTATATCTACAGAGTCAATACGTATTGCTATTGTGGAATATGTTCCCGGTGGAATTGCTGATATTTTAAATAGTATTATTAAAGGTAATGGAATTAACTTTAATATTATTGTGTTTTTTGCTTCAGCCTTCCTTTTAGCGTCTAATGGAACATTATCTATGATTAATTCATCTAATGAAATATATAAAGCCCAACCAAGAAATATATTAAGTAGAAGATTAAAAGCCATTGCTATGACATTTATATTAGTAATCTTATTCTTATTCTTATTCTTAATACCAGTCTTTGGTAGTAGCCTATTAGAGATAGTAAGAAGAGGAACAGGCAATAATACCATTATTAGAATAATTCAAGAGATGTTTAAAATACTGAAATATCCCCTTATATTATTAATACTATTCACAAATATTAAATTAATGTATGTAATAGCCCCTGATCAAAAAATACCTAGTAGAACAGCTAATAAAGGAGCTATATTTACTACTATAGGTTGGGTACTATCAACAGAAATATTTACTTTCTATATTGAAAAGTTCTCAAAATATGACTTATTCTATGGAAGTATCTCTAATATTTTAGTATTACTATTATGGGTATATTTATTATCATACATCTTTGTACTAGGAATGGTAATTAATGCTAGTAATTATAAAGAAGAGTAATCTTCTTTTTTTGTACAATTGAAAAGTATTATATATAATGGTATAATATTCTAGTGAGGTATCAATATGAAAATAGTTAAATATGTATTTAGTAAATTCATGAATAATACCATTAAAAAAGCTAAACAAATGAAAAAAGATCATTTTATTCGTGAATATTTAAAAAATAACATTCTATTTGTATGTTTCGTTTTAACTAACGTTATAAACGCTACGTTACTACGTTTCTTTTGTATGCGCTCTATTGAGAATTATTTATCATGGAAAGCTATAATAGCTGATACTTTTGTTGTAACAGCTGTAGGAGCATTTGGTTATTTATTTAAACCAAAGAATCGTTTTATCTATTATTTTGGGTTTAGTGTATTCTTTACCGCAATATGTATGATTAATTCGGTATATTATACTTTTTATACATCCTTTGCTTCAATATCTATGATATCACTTACTCAATATATTGGAGATGTAGGAGATGCCGTAGTTGAAAACGTACTACAACTAAAAGACTTAATATATGTAATCGCGCCATTATTGTTTGTTTTAGTACATATTCGTTTAATTAAAAAGAATTACTACAAGAGAATAGAGTTAAAAGCTGATAGAAAAAAATCAATGTTCAAAACAATAGGCTTTTCTGGAGTATTATTAATAATATTTTTAATGACATTATCATCACTAGACATATCAAGATTTACTAAGCAATGGAATAAAGAATATGTTGTTATGAGATTTGGTATTTATATATATCAAGCAAATGACTTAATTACTTCAGTTCAACCTAAAATAAACTCTATGTTTGGTTATGATAAAGCTAAAAAGTCATTTACTGATTATTTCAGTGATAAAAGTGATACTGCTGCTACTAATGAAATGACTAATGTTTTTGAAGGTAAAAATGTTATTGTTATACACGCTGAAAGCATGATGACAAATGTCATAGGTTTAACTTTTAATGGGGAAGAAGTAACACCAAACTTAAATCGTTTATCAAAAGAGGGTATGTATTTTTCAAACTTTTATTCTCAAGTAAGTGTTGGAACAAGTAGTGACTCAGAATTAACATATAACACTTCACTACTTCCTACCAAGAGTGGTACAGCCTTTGTATCTTACTCAGATCGTACTTATATTGGAATACCTACATTATTAAAGAAAAAAGGTTATTATACGTTTAGTATGCATGCAAACAATGCTGATTTCTGGAATAGAAGAGCTATGCATAATAAACTAGGTTATGATAGATTTTATAGTAAAGCAGATTATGAAGTATTAAAAGAAAATGTTATTGGTTTAGGATTATCCGATAAAGAGTTTTTCCACCAATCTGTGGAAAAAATTAAAGAGATAAACGCTGAGCATGAAAAATGGTATGGTTTACTAATCATGTTAACAAACCATACACCATTCTCTGAAACAGAAAAATATGGTGAGTTCGACGTCGACCTAAAAGAAACAACACTAAATGAACAAGGTGAAGAAGTTACAGAAACCTATCCATATATGGAAGGAACAAAACTAGGTAATTACTTTAAATCAATACACTATGCTGATGCTGCTCTAGGTGAATTTATTGCTGGTTTAGATGAAGAAGGCTTATTAGATAATTCAATCTTTGTTTTATATGGAGATCATGATGCTAGATTACCAAGAAAAGACTATAATAGATTATATAACTATGATAAATCAACAGATGATATTCTAGACAAAGATTACCCAGATTATAAAGAATATGATTCATATCAATATGAATTAGGTAGAAAAGTACCATTCATTATCTGGTCTAAAAATATGGCTGGAACTAAATATAATATGGAAATTAAAAATGTTATGGGTATGTATGATGCAGCGCCTACTTTAGGTAATATGTTAGGCTTCTATAATAAATATTCTTTAGGACATGATATATTTACTATTAAAGAAAACAATATAGTAGTATTTCCTAATGGTAACTGGGTTAATAATAAAATATACTATAATAGTCAAAAAGAAGCTTACTTACCATTATCAGAAGAACCTATAAGTGAAGAAGAAATAAATGCTAATATGGATTATACAAACCGTTTATTAGATGTCTCAAATAATATAATTGTATTTGATTTATTAAATAAAGATAAGAATAAAGATTTAGAAAGTGGGGTAGATTCTAAGTGAGATTAAAAAAGAAAGTACGTGTATTTTTAATAATAATATTATTTTTAGCAGCTTTTTTAGTAGCATTCTTAATATGGAAAGGGCACAAAGAAAAACCTACTGAAGTAGAAGAAGTAAAAGTTATTAATCAAGTAGAAAAGTATGGTTATAATTTAAAAGAAAACAAGCCTGAAGCCTATAAGAAGATGTTTGAGGAATTAAAAGAAATCCTAAATGAGTCTACTGTAGATGAAGAAGCATACGCTAAAAAGATTGCTGAAATGTTTGTATACGACTTCTACTCATTAGAAGATAAAACAGCTAAGACTGACATAGGTGGGGTAGAATTCATCTCTCCGGCCATATTAGAAAACTTCTTACAAAATGCTCAAGATACATATTATAAGTATATTGAAAGTAATGTTTATAATAACAGAAAACAAAAACTACAAGTGGTAAAAGACATAACAATAGATAGTATAGAAAAACAATCATTTACTTATGGAGAAACTACTGATGAAAATGCTTATATTATAAAAGTTTCATGGGATTATACAGACAGTCAATTTTCTAATTATCAAAAATCAGCTACATTAGTATTTATCCATGAAGATATTAAATTATATCTAGTAGAACTACAATAGTAGTTCTTTTTTTTCAAAAAAAAAGAGTAATAATACTCTTTTATTCACCATTATCATTTCCTTCACCCGAATTGTTATCTCCAGTATTATCATTACCAGAACCATTATCAGGTGGAGTAGTAGGTTCAGTGTCACTACCACCATTATTATCATTGTTGTTTTCGTTATTATTGTTACCACTAGTGTTATTTTCTTTATCTTTATCTTTGTCTTTGTCGTCATCCTCATCGTCGTTGTCATCATCATCTTTTTCTTTAACTTTATCTTTTACTTTTTCATCTTCTTCATCTGCACCAGATAAAGTTAATGTAACACTACCTTTAATTAAATCAATTCTTCTCTTAGCGGGTTCGCTTTGATTAACTACAGTACCGCTACTTCCTTTAAAAGTAACACTAACACCATAAGAAGAAGCCGTTGCTCTAGCCTTTGCTTCAGATAGACCGGTAAAGTCAGGTAATAAAGCATAACCATTACTATTCTTATAAGGACCTTCTCCAATAACAACCTTTTCATAAGGCTTATTGATAGAGAAATGGAACTCTGTTATAGCCTCGTGCTCAACTAACTCTAGGTTTTCTTTCATAGCTTGAATTATATCTTTACGACTGCTTTTGTTAGGAATATAATCCCATAAAACCATTCTAGCTCTTTCATCATAAATCATTTGACCTACACCTTGTAAATATAATTGTTGAATATTAACAAGATTAGCATCATCAGAACTTAAACTCTTTTTAACAATATCTTTACCTATATTATAGAAAGATAATATTTGTTTAGTAGTTAAATTTGTATCCATACTATTAGATATAGTATTTAAAATATTCATAAATGTTTTAACATCAGTAATATCTTTCATTTTATTAATAAGTGCCATTACAATCTCTTGTTGATGTTGACCTCTACCAAAGTCTCCATTAGCTAAAGCCTTACGATTTCTTGCGTATACAAGAGCTTGCTCACCATTTAATGTTTGATATCCAGGGTGAATACAAACTTCCCCAGCTCTACTAGAATCATCTGTACATAGAGTTTGTAAAACATCTATATCAACTCCCCCAACAGAATCAACTAATTTAACTAAACCTTTAAAATTAATCTTTGCATAGTAATCAATAGTAACATCAAAATAATTTTGAATTGTATTAATCATACAATCATTACCATAAGCTGCAGCATGTGTAATCTTATTTTCGGGTTTACCACTCCAACAAGCAATAGGTACATAACTATCACGTGGAATAGATAACATAGTAGCATTTAAAGTTTTAGGATTAAATGTTATAAGAATTAGAGTATCACCATTCGCAATAGCATTCTTAGTAAGAACTTCATCTGTTGAATCGATTCCCATTAATAAAATAGTAAATGGTTCTGTAATATTTTTACCAGTAGAAGCTGTTTCAATCTTAGAAGTAGTAGCCTTCTTCATTTCTTTTTCTTTTTGAATAATTATTTTTGTATCATTCTGAATATTTTCATATCCCGTAATACCAGAAAACATAGAAACATAACTATCACTAACAAACATAGCTCCAAGATCTCCAGTATACATATCTACTAACATAGATGTATATTCATCATATTCTACAATTTCATTTTCATCTTGTAAGTTATTTTCTTTAATAATTTCTTGGGGAATGATATAACCATCAGGTGACTTTGTATCTCCTAAAATACCAATCTTCATATCTTTAATATCATTAATATCTTGAGCAGGATTATTAGCCATAACTAATAAATTAGACGTATAAATAACTGTATTCTTATTTAAGTTATCAATCTTACCATATAAATAATTAATAGCTAATCCTATAAACATACAAATGATTATATAAAGAATAATAAAAATAAAATATAATTTCTTTTTCTTATCCTTTTTCTTTTTATGAACTCTTAATCTCCATAAAAATAATAAATCAATAAATACTAAAACTCCCATTACAATATATCTAATTAAATCTTCAACAGACTCCAATAAATATATCTCATATATTGCAAAAACAGAAGCACCTAGTGCCATTATATAAAACAAAGTCATAATAAAACGAATAATACTTTTTTCTTTCTTCTTTGTCATAAACACCTCCAGAAATATAAAAGTCTACTATAAGATTATACAAAAAAAAGAGCATTTTTTCAAGTCGGCAAGCCACTATCCATAAATAAATAGAACTCTTTGTAAAATAATGTAAAATAACAAAAAATAAAAGATTATTTATGAGTTTACAAACTATTCATTGATATAATATAGATATAAGAATAGCGAAAGGTAGTGATGGTATGAAAAAAGTTAATTATGTATTACTAATTATACTAGTAAGTATCCTTTTTAGTGCCAAAAACACTTTTGCTTATGATATTAATAATTATCGTTATAGATCATTATGTGGAAATTATGAAGTGTCTAGATTTAATGAGGATGGTTCTATTGTTGCTTTAAGTTGTCACAATACTTATGAACAAGCCAAAAACGCTATGAGACAAAATGGTGAGGCTGGAGTAGCAATCTTAGTAAAAATAGGTAATGAAAGTAAAATAATAGATGCCAATGTAGCTTTACTAGATTTGAGTGCCAATAAAGAGACATTAACTTACTTTTATACAAATAGTGAATTAACTGGTTCTGCCTATACATATATGGATAATGGTTCATTATATGGTGGAGTAGATGGAGCTCATCTTGAAACAGCTTACTCTAATAGTAATGGCACTTGGGTTGCTAAAGTAAGAATAGCCAACTTTACCGGTTGGGTAAGACAATCAACTTATGAGATAGTTCCAATTACTTGGGTAAAATCATCTAGTTCCTATACTGTAACAAACTCAGATATTCGTCATAACTATGTTGCTAAAAT
>CACZGA010000042.1 GCA_902780585.1 uncultured Erysipelotrichaceae bacterium
TATTGTATGTATTAAAAATAATATGTTATAATATAAAAAGAGAAGATAGGAAGTGGGCAAAATGAAAATCGTAAAATTAAATGCTTCACAATTTGATAAATTTGCGTCAACACATAGATATAGAAACTACTATCAAAGTTCAATGTATGCAAATGTAATGGTCAAATTTGGATATCACGCTCAATTTCTAGGAATAGTTAATGAACAAAATAAACTAATAGGCGCAACGCTTATTATATATAAAGAAATATTCATGGGTAACAAAATGGCTTATGCCCCAAGAGGTATACTATTTGATTATGATGATGAAAAAAGTGTTAAAGAATTAGCCGATAAACTTAAAAAAGTATTAGGTAAACAAGGATTCATGATTTTACGTATAGATCCATCAATTCCTTTATCAATAAGAGATTCAGATGGTAGTATCATGAATATTAATAATAAAGGTAATACCATCATAGATAATCTTAGAAGATCTGGTTTTGAATATAAAGGAAAAACTCTATTCTTTGAAACAGAAAAACCTCGTTGGGAAGCCCTAGTACTATTACAAAGAGATATAAGAGAAATATTTGCTAAACTAGATAAAAGAACAAGAAACAAAGTAAGACGTGCTACTAATAGTGGAATAATAATTGTAAAAGATCAAAATAAAAACATCAATACATTATATAACTTTGTAGGAGCCAAAGAAAGAAAACCACTTGAATATTATAGAAAAATATGTGAAAAATTTGAGGGTGACGTAGATATCTACTATGCCAAAGTAAATACTGAAACATTCTTAATCAATAGTAGAAGAAACTACGAAAAAGAAATTGAATACAACGAAAGTTTATCCAATAGAATTCAAGATATTAACTTAGACGAAAGAGAAAAAAATTCCTACTTAAATAAAAAAATAGAATCAGATAAAATTATAATGTCTTATAAAAGCAATCTATTAAAAGCCACAGATTTACTAAAAAGTAATCCCGATGGTTTAATAATAGCTGGAGCCATGATCATAAGATATGACAATGCTGCCTATTTATTTGTTGAAGGTGTAGATGATGATTATAGTTACCTAAATCCAAATTATTTATTGAAATGGCAACTAATATCAGATTACAACTCACAAGGCCTTAAATATATTAACTTTGATGGAATAGCTGGAGAGTTTGAAAAACCACACGATTATGCAGGCTTAAATGAATCTAAACTAGGTTTCAACTCAACTGTAACAGAGTATATTGGAGAATTTGATATAGTCTTAAATAACTTTGCTTATAATCTATATAAGAAACTAAATAAAAAGAAATAGACATTAGTCTATTTCTTTTTATTATCATCATCATAATCAATATGAATAATATCGCTAAAATAGGATTTCCCAATTCTAGTAGCATTTGAAGTATCATCTACTACAAGCCCAGTAGTAGTATCTATATTAGTTAGTGTCATACCACCACTACCACTACAATGTGAAACTGTAATTACATTGTCATTAACAGACACGACAACACCAATATGCCCATCCATATGAGCTAAATCTCCCGGCTGTACGCGTGAGCCAATATCATCAGCAGTAATCGGTTCAGAAGTTCCCAACCCCTTTTCACAATAGTTATCAGCCAATATTTTATAAGCATCTTCTTGAACAAAGCCACTATTATAAAATAACCAATCAACATAACCAGAACAATCTAAACTAGAGGGCTGATATGTCCCAGTGGTTTTACTATTGACAGCTGTAACAATTTTTTCAGACCCCCATTCAGGATCCACTCCTAACTGATCATAGGTATGCCCTCCACCCCAGAAATAAGGAATATGAGGAAAAATAGAAGACATAAATATTCCTGCACTAACAACCTTATCTCTTTGTGTATCACAATTATTTAAAATATCATTAAGAAGAATAATGAAATATTTTCATCACTACCAATAGAATATTGATAAATAGAATCCATAGAAGACTGAACATCAGAAGAAAGATTACTCATCTCACAAGAATAATTATCAAAACTCTTTTCAATTGAATCAGTAGATATTAAAGAAAAGCAATTATCATGTTCTTCTCCTATTTCTATAATTTTATCCCTATTTTTATGTAAAAAATTAATTAAATCTGGTCTATAAAAATCTTTGGCATTATCTAAAGAATCCACAGTACTTGTTAATAACTTAAAATCCGCATGAAAAGAACTCATTCATTCATCAGCCCCTCTACAACTTTTTTCTTTTCAGTATAAAAGGAAATCTCATTTTCAACTTCTCCCAATCGATTTGCTATATCACGATTCTTTTCACCACTAGCCCAATAAACATATTCCCTTTTAATACTATTATATTCAGCCGTTAAATCTTTTAATTTTTCAGATAATTTAGTATCTAAAGTACTTAACTCTAAAGACCTCTGACTATCACACAATTCCAAAACATAATCCCTAAAATTAAATAGAGCAGAAGATAAATTATCTCTATCAAGAATTTCCCTAGCTCTATCCTCAAGTGGCGATGTATCATTTATAGTTAATCCTTCACGAGACAAACCTCCACCATCCATTTCAACAACAAGGCTTTTATCCATCTTTCCTTTGTAAGCAAAAGATTCTTTCTCAATTTCATTCAAAAAAGGAATAATATCATCACGAGAAATAATTGTGGAAATATCAGTATCACATGTAATAGCACTTCGCATAAAAACACATCCTTATAAGATATATTATATCAAAAAAAAAGGAATTATTAATTCCTTTTTTAAACCATTATTCAACGATTTCAGTTACTGAACCAGCACCTACAGTTCTACCACCCTCACGGATAGAGAATTGAGTTCCTTGTTCAAGTGCGATTGAATGGATTAATTCAACTTCCATATCAACATTATCTCCAGGCATTACCATTTCAGTTCCTGCTGGTAAAGTAATAACACCAGTTACATCAGTAGTTCTGAAATAGAATTGAGGACGATAGTTGTTGAAGAATGGAGTATGACGTCCACCTTCTTCTTTACTTAGAACATAAACAGTAGCTTTGAATTTGTGATGTGGAGTAACACTTCCTGGTTTAGCAAGAACTTGTCCTCTTTCAACTTCTTCACGAGCAATACCACGTAATAATACTCCAGCATTGTCTCCAGCTTCTGCATAGTCTAATTGTTTACGGAACATTTCAATTCCAGTAACAACAGTCTTCTTTGTTGGTTTAATTCCAACGATTTCAACTTCATCATTCAACTTTAATGTACCACGTTCAACACGTCCAGTAACAACAGTTCCACGTCCAGTGATAGTGAATACATCTTCAATACTCATTAAGAATGGCTTGTCATTATCTCTTTCAGGAGTTGGAATCCAGGTATCAACTGCATCCATAAGTTCCTCAATCTTTGGAACCCATTTTGGATCACCTTCAAGAGCTTTTAAAGCAGAACCACGAATAATTGGAGTATTGTCTCCATCATAACCATATTCAGTTAATAGGTCACGAATTTCCATTTCTACTAAGTCTAATAATTCAGCATCATCAACCATATCACACTTATTCATGAATACAACCATTCTTGGTACTCCAACTTGACGAGCAAGTAAGATATGTTCACGAGTTTGTGCCATAGGTCCATCAGTTGCAGCAATAACTAAGATTGCTCCATCCATTTGAGCTGCACCTGTAATCATGTTCTTTACATAGTCAGCATGTCCTGGACAGTCAACATGAGCATAATGTCTCTTATCAGTACTGTACTCAACGTGAGCAGTATTAATAGTAATACCACGTTCTCTTTCTTCTGGTGCTTTATCGATATTAGCGAAATCAACTTTTTCATTTCCGTTTTTTCCAGCTAAAACTGAAGTAATAGCAGCAGTTAAAGTAGTTTTACCATGATCTACGTGTCCAATTGTTCCAACGTTAACATGTGGTTTTGAACGATCAAATTTTCCTTTTGCCATAAAATAATTTCCTCCTTATTTATTTACAACATATATTTTATCTAATAATTGAAAAATTATCAACTATTTTGATACAGTTTTTTAATTTCCACTTTTCTTAATAATTTCATCTGCAATGTTTTTAGGAACTTCTTCATAATGATCGAAGAACATTACGAAAGTAGCTCTTCCTTGAGTATTACTACGTAAGTTTGTAGCATATCCAAACATTTCAGAAAGTGGAACCATAGCACTAAGTTTTACTGCATTTCCTTGAGACTCTTGTCCAAGTGGTTTACCACGACGAGAAGTTAAGTCACCCATAACATTTCCAAAATATTCATCTGGAGTAGTAACATCAACTTTCATAATTGGTTCAAGTAAAACTGGCTTACATTTATTCTTAGCTTCTTTTAATGCAAAACTAGCTGCAATCTTGAAAGCCATTTCGTTAGAGTCTACATCATGGTAACTACCATCAAATAATGTACACTTAACATCTATCATAGGATAACCTGCAAGTACACCTGTTTGTAATGCTTCTTGTAATCCTTTATCAACAACTGGGATATATTCACGAGGAACAACACCACCAACGATTTGATCAACAAATTCATATCCTTTATCTGGATTTGGCTCAAATTTAACCCAAACGTGTCCATATTGTCCACGACCACCAGATTGTTTAATATACTTACCTTCACAATCAGCTTCTTGTTTAATTGTTTCACGATAAGCAACTTGTGGAGCACCAACATTAGCTTCAACATTGAACTCTCTCTTCATACGATCTACTAATACATCAAGGTGTAATTCACCCATACCAGCGATAACAGTTTGACCTGTTTCATGATCTGTATGAACTTTAAATGTTGGATCTTCTTCAGCAAGTTTTTGTAATGCTAAAGCCATCTTATCTTGGTCTGCTTTACTCTTTGGTTCAACAGCTAATTGAATAACTGGTTCTGGTATATGTAAGCTTTCCAAAATAATAGCTTTCTTTTCATCACATAAAGTATCTCCAGTAGTAGTATTCTTAAGTCCAACTGCAGCAGCAATATCACCTGTATATACATCAGTAATTTCACTACGATTGTTAGCATGCATTTGAAGAATACGACCAATTCTTTCTTTAGAATCTTTAGTAGAGTTTAATACATAAGAACCACTACTTAAATGTCCTGAATAAACTCTAAAGAATGTTAAACGTCCAACAAATGGATCAGTCATAACTTTAAATGCTAAAGCAGCAAATGGTTCACTGTCACTTGGATGTCTCTCTGCTTCTTGTCCATCTAAAGTAGTTCCTTTAATTGAAGGAATATCAAGCGGACTTGGCAAGTAATCAATAACTGCATCCAATAATAATTTAATACCTTTGTTACCTAAAGCAGTTCCACACATAACTGGGAAGAATTCAGCAGCCAAGCAACCCTTACGGATAGCCTTTTTAATCATATCTACAGTAACTTCTCCACCATCAAGGTAAATCATCATCATTTCATCATCATATTCAGCAACTGCATCAATTAATTCAGCTCTCTTCTCCTCTGCTATATCCTTTAAATCAGCAGGAATTTCAATTTCTTCAGCATTCTCTTCTTGTTTTCCATCATAATGATATGCTTTCATAGTAACTAAATCAATAACTCCATTAAAGTTATCTTCAGCACCAATAGGCCATTCAATTGGTTTAGCATTAACTCCTAAACGATCTTTAATTGTCTTTAAAGTATATTCAAAGTTAGCTCCCATTTTATCCATCTTATTTGCAAAAATAATTCTTGGAACTTTAAATTCAGAAGCTTGTCTCCAAACTGTCTCTGTTTGAGGTTCTACACCAGCTTGTGCATCAAGTAATGCAACTGCACCATCTAATACACGAAGTGATCTTGAAACTTCAATTGTAAAATCTACGTGTCCTGGAGTATCGATAATATTTAAACGATAACCTTTCCAGTGAGCAGTAGTAGCAGCAGAAGTGATTGTTATACCACGTTCTTGTTCTTGGGCCATCCAGTCCATTTGGCTTTCTCCATCATGAGTCTCACCAATTTTATGGATTTTACCTGTATGGAATAAAATTCTTTCAGTACAAGTAGTTTTTCCAGCATCGATATGAGCCATGATACCAAAATTTCTTGTCTTATCTAAAGACGTATCTCTTGCCATATAAACTCCTTCCTACCATCTATAATGTGCAAAAGCCTTATTAGCTTCAGCCATTCTATGAGTATCTTCACGTTTTTTAACAGCTGCTCCTGTACCATTAGCAGCATCTATAATTTCATTAGCTAAATTATCAGCCATTCCTTTTCCACCACGATCACGAGAAAACTTAGTTAACCATCTAAGTGCTAAAGCTTGACTTCTCGCAGGTGTAACCTCTACTGGTACTTGATAGTTAGAACCACCAACACGACGACTCTTAACTTCAAGTTGAGGTTTTATATTTTCCATTGCTTTAGTAAACATTTCTAAAGCATCACTACCAGTCTTTTTCTTAACTGTTTCAAGTGCTTGATAAACAATTGATTGAGCAGTTCCCTTTTTACCATCTAACATAACAGTATTAATTAGTTTTGCAACTACTTTAGACTTATATATTGGATCTGGTAGAACATCTCTTTTTACCGCACGTCTTTTACGCATATTATTATCCTCCCTTCAGATTAATTATTATTTAGCTTTTTTTGTTCCATATTTACTACGTCCTTGCTTACGATCCTTAACACCAGCAGTATCTAAAGTACCACGAATAATATGGTAACGAACTCCGATAAGATCCTTAACACGACCACCACGAATTAAAACAACACTGTGCTCTTGTAAATTATGTCCAATTCCTGGAATATAAGTATCAACTTCTTTTCCATTTGATAAACGTACACGAGCATACTTACGTAAAGCAGAGTTAGGTTTTTTAGGTGTTTTAGTTCCAACACGAGTACAAACTCCACGTTTTTGAGGTGAATTTAAATCAGTAGTTTTCTTTTGAATAGTATTTAATCCAACTCCAAGAACTGGTGCTTTACTCTTTCTAACTTTATCCTTACGATTCTTACGTACTAATTGGTTAATTGTAGGCATTAAATCAATCTCCTTTCTTTACACATGTCCAGGTGTATCATTTTACCCTTTAAATAAAACTTTGCCACAACAAAGCAAAGATATTTAATCAGCAGTATTAATATAACACCCCTATACAATAAAGTCAATAATATTTTAATTATTTTTATAAAGAACCTACTCTAGAGGTCAAAAAAACAATAACTAACAAAAAAATAACAAAAGCAATAACAAAAGCAATCATAGTATCCATACCCCAACCATTATTATTAAGCCTCTTCATATTATCACCTATCATAATATTAGACAAAAATATCAAAAAAGTAAATAGTAAAAGGTCTATGTTTACAAAAAAAGAAGTGATTTTATCACTTCTTTAATCCATAAGTTGATCTTCTAATTGTTCAAGTGGCTCTTCATCTACAAACTCACTCTTTAATTCATATTCAACATCACGGTAACTCTTACTACCTGTACCAGCAGGAATAAGTTTACCAATAATAACGTTTTCTTTTAATCCTGATAATGGATCAACTTTTCCTTTAATAGCTGCATCAGTTAATATTCTAGTTGTCTCTTGGAATGAAGCAGCAGATAAGAATGAATCAGTTTCCAAAGCTGCTTTAGTAATACCAAGTAAAATTGGTTTACCAAGAGCTGGAGTTTTACCTTGAATAATAGCTTCTTTATTTCCATCAGTAAACTCACGGAAATTAACTAAACTACCAGGTAAGAATCTAGTATCTCCACCATCTACAATACGAATCTTACTAATCATTCTACGAGCAATAATCTCGATATGTTTATCAGATATATCAACACCTTGAGAACGATAAGTATATTGAACTTCTTTTAAGATATATTCTTGAGTTGTAATTGGGTCAGTAACTACTAACAATTCTTTTGGACTAATAGCACCTTCAGTTAACTTATCACCACAATGTACTTCAGTTCCCTTTTCTACACATAACTTAGCTCCATAGTTAGTAATATGTTCTTTAGTTTCAAGTTTATTAGTAATACTAATCTTATATTTACCATGTTCTTCTTTAATTTTTGAAACTGTACCATCTATTTCAGCAATAGTAGCTTTAGCTTTTGGATTTCTAGCTTCAAATAACTCTTGAACACGAGGAAGACCTTGAGTAATATCAGCATCACCACCATGAGCAACTCCACCAGAGTGGAATGTACGCATGGTTAACTGAGTACCAGGCTCACCAATTGATTGAGCAGCCATAACACCAACAGCCTCACCAATTTCAACTAAATTACCAGTTGCTAAGTTACGACCATAACATTTTTGACATACTCCATTAAGTGTATTACATGTTAAGATTGTACGAATTTCTACTTCTTTGATACCAGCAGCTATAATCTTTTCTGCTAATGTCTCAGTAATCATTTGAAGTTTATCTACAATTAGTTCCTTTGTTTCAGGATGAAGAATCTTCTTATTAGCAAATCTACCAATAATACGATCTTTTAATGATTCAATAACTGCACCAGTATGTTCATTAATAAAGTCTCGAACAACAACACCTTGGTCAGTTCCACAATCAGCTTCACGAACTATCATATCTTGACTTACATCAACTAAACGACGAGTTAAGTATCCAGAGTCTGCAGTCTTTAATGCTGTATCAGCAGAACCTTTACGAGCACCATGTGTAGATAAGAAGAATTCAGCAACACTTAGTCCTTCAATAAAGTTTGAAAGAATTGGAATTTCAACTGGAGTACCATCTGGCTTAGCCATGATACCACGCATACCAGCAACCTGAGTAAAGTTAGAAATATTACCACGGGCTTTAGAATTCATCATGATGAAGATTGGATTATCAACATCAGTCTTAGAAATACCTTCAAGTTCTTCTTTAACCTGGTCAGTAGCACCATTCCATGTTTCAATTACTTTATTAAATCTTTCTTCTTCAGTAATTAAACCACGTTTATATTGTTTATTAATTTTATCAACTACTTTTTGAGCTTCTTCTACTATCTCACCTTTAGTCTTAGATATTTCTACATCAGCCATACTAACAGTAATACCTGAAATAGTAGAATATTTAAATCCTAAATCTTTCAAATTATCAAGCATTGTAGAAGTCTCAGTAGTTTTATATCTCTTAAATACTTGAGCAATTATTTTTTCTAATGTACCCTTAGCAAAAGGTTTAACTAATGGCATTTCCTTAATAGCTTCAGGAATATTAGTTCCCATTGGCAAGAAATACTTACTAGGAGTAATATTAGAAATATTTTCATCTGTTGGTTCATTAATATAAGCAAATGTATCAGGTAAGATTTCATTAAATTTAATTTTACCAACAGTAGTTACTAAATAATGATTCTTTTGTTGCTCTGTAAATAATTTATATTTAAAACTATTAACAGGAACAGCTATTCTTGTATGAAGAGTAATCTCTTTTCTCTCATAAGCCATTAATGCTTCATTACTATTTTTAAATACTCTTCCTTCTCCTTCTTCTCCCTCTTTTTCCATAGTGATATAGTAGTTACCTAAAACCATGTCTTGAGAAGGAGTAACAATTGGATCTCCTGACTTAGGATGAAGAATGTTGTTAGAACCTAACATTAACATTCTAGCTTCAGCTTGAGCTTCTTCAGATAAAGGAACATGTACAGCCATCTGATCACCATCGAAGTCTGCATTAAATGCTGGACAAACTAATGGATGAAGACGAATAGCTTTACCACCAACTAAGATTGGTTCAAACGCTTGAATACCAAGTCTATGTAATGTAGGAGCACGGTTTAGCATAACTGGATGCTCTTTAATAACTTCTTCAACAATATCCCAAACAACTGGATCTTGATTATCAATTAATCTCTTAGCAGCTTTAATATTATGAGCAATATCTTTACTTACTAAGCCATGAATAACATGAGGTTTAAATAATTCAAGAGCCATTTCTTTTGGAATACCACATTGATACATCTTTAATGATGGTCCAACAACGATAACGCTACGTCCAGAGTAGTCAACACGTTTACCAAGTAAGTTCTGACGGAAACGTCCTTGTTTACCTTTTAACATAGATGAAATAGATTTTAATGGTCTATTTCCAGCACCTGTAACACTTCTTCCACGACGACCATTATCAAATAATGCATCTACTGCTTCTTGAAGCATACGTTTTTCATTTTGAATAATAATTCCAGGTGCTCCTAAATCAATAAGTTTCTTTAAACGATTATTACGATTAATAACACGTCTGTATAAATCATTTAAATCAGAAGTAGCAAATCTACCACCATCTAATTGAATCATTGGACGTAATTCTGGAGGTATAACTGGTATACAATCCATAATCATCCATTCTGGTCTATTACCAGATTTATAGAAAGCATCAAGTACATCTAATCTCTTAAGTAATCTAGTTCTCTTTTGTCCTTGAGCACCCTCTAATTCTTTATTAATTTCATTAATCTCTTTTTCAAGATCTACTTTCTTAAGTAATTCTTTAATAGCTTCAGCACCCATTCCTACTTTGAAACCAGTACCATATTTCTCATAAAATGCTCTATATTCTTTTTCTGATAAAGTTTGTTTGTTTTCTAGTGGGGCATTCCCTTTATCAATAACAACATAACTAACGAAATATAATACTTCTTCCAAATCTCTAGGGCTCATATCAAGTACAAGACCCATACGAGAAGGAACTCCTTTAAAGAACCATATATGTGATACAGGAGTAGCTAACTCAATATGTCCCATACGTTCACGACGTACTTTAGAACGAGTAACTTCAACACCACAACGATCACATACTATATTTTTATAACGAACTCTTTTGTACTTTCCACAAGCACATTCAAAATCTTTAGTAGGTCCAAAAATCTTTTCACAGAACAATCCATCTCTTTCTGGTCTTAAAGTACGATAATTGATTGTTTCTGGTTTTTTAACTTCTCCATATGACCATTCACGAATTTTATCAGGAGAGGCAATCGCAATCTTTAATGCATCAAACTTATTAACATCTATCATTAAATATCAGCTCCTTCCTCATCATCAAAATCCCCGAAATTATCAAAACCATCCTCTTCATCATCAAATTCTTCATCATATTCTTCTGAATCATCAAATTCTTCATCATCTTCTTCAGGATTACTTTCAACAACTTCTTTTACTGGAGATTCAACTTCTTCAAATGTTGTACTTGAATCATCTTTATCTTCAGCATCTTCAATTTCTTTTAATTGAAGTTCTTCACCATCAGCATTAATAATAGAAACATCAAGTCCTAAAGCTTGGAACTCTTTCATAAGAACTCTAAATGATTCTGGAACTCCAGCTTGGTTAATCTCTTGTCCCTTAATTATAGATTCATAAACCTTTACACGGCCAAGAACATCATCTGATTTAACCGTTAAGATTTCTTGAAGTGTATGAGCAGCACCATAAGCATATAATGCCCAAACTTCCATTTCTCCAAATCTCTGTCCACCAAATTGAGCTTTACCACCAAGAGGTTGTTGTGTAACTAGTGAATAAGGTCCAGTAGCACGAGCATGTAATTTATCATCAACCATGTGATGTATTCTATGATCGAATGGTTCACCAGTACGACCATCATATAAAATAGTCTTACCATCTTCATCCATTCCAGCTTCCTTCATCATAGCTTGAATATCATCAATATGAGCTCCATCAAATACTGGAGTAGCAATATGAACACCAAGTTTTTTACAAGCCATACCCATATGGATTTCAAGGATTTGTCCGAAGTTCATTCGGCTTGGAACACCTTGTGGATTTAACATAATATCAACAGGAGTACCATCTGGTAAATATGGCATATCTTCTTGTGGAAGAATAAGTGAAATAACACCTTTATTACCATGACGTCCAGACATCTTATCTCCAACTTGAATCTTACGTTTTTGAATTATATAAACACGAATTACTTTAGAAACACCAGCAGGTAATTCATCATTATCTTTTCTTGAGTAAATCTTAATATCGTGAACAATACCATCTCCACCATGTGGAACACGTAGTGATGTATCTCTAACTTCACGAGTCTTTTCACCAAAGATAGCATGTAATAATTTTTCTTCAGAAGTTAACTCAGCCATTCCCTTTGGTGTAACTTTACCAACAAGAATATCTCCTTCTTTAACTTCTGTACCAATAGTTACAATACCATTTTCATCTAGATTTCTTCTAGCTTCCTCACTAACATTAGGAATATCACGAGTAATTTCCTCAGGTCCTAATTTAGTTTCTCTACATTGCATTTCATAATCTTCTAAGTGAAGAGATGTATACTTATCATCTTTAACTAAATTTTCATTTAAGATAACAGCATCCTCATAGTTATAACCATTAAAAGTCATGAATGCAACTGTCATATTCTTACCTAAAGCAAGTTCTCCTTTATCAGTAGAATTACCATCAGCAAGAATAGTCTTATCTTTCTTAACTTTATCACCAACATGAACAATTGGTCTCTGATGAGAACAAATACTAGAGTTAGCAAGTTCAAAGTTAGCTAAAGTATATTCATCTTTTCCTTCTTTAGTCTTAACAACTACTTTCTTAGCATCAACATATTCTACAACACCATCATTCTTAGCAATTACTTCAACACCAGAATCCTTAGCTGCGATAAACTCAACTCCAGTACCAACTAATGGTGCCTCAGTTTTAATTAAAGGCATTGCTTGACGTTGCATGTTAGCACCCATAAGTGCACGAGTAGCATCATCATGCTCCAAGAAAGGAATACAACTTGTTGTAACAGATACAACTTGTTGTGGACTAACGTCGATATAATCAACTGTCTCTGGTTTTGCTAAAATGTTTTCTCCTCTAAAACGAGCATTAACTTGTTCAGCAATTATTTTATTAGATTCATCTGTTTCAACAGTAGACTGACTAATAATATAATCTAATTCCTCATCAGCCGTAAGATATACAACTTCATCAGTAATTTGACAATCAACAACCTTACGATAAGGAGTCATAATAAATCCATATTCATCAATCTTAGCATAACTAGCTAAAGAAGTAATAAGTCCGATATTTGGTCCTTCAGGAGACTCAATAGGACAAATTCTACCATAGTGAGAAGTATTAACATCACGCACTTCTACACCAGCTCTATCACGAGATAATCCACCAGGTCCTAAAGCACTTAAACGACGTTTATTAGTAAGTTCAGCAATTGGATTTGTTTGATCCATGAATTGAGATAATTGGCTAGATCCAAAGAACTCTTTCATCGCAGCTGTAACTGGACGAATATTAATTAAAGTCTTAGGAGTAACTTCTTCCATCTCTTGTGTAGTCATTCTTTCACGAATAACTCTTTCCATTCTAGAAACACCAATTCTAAATTGATTTTGTAGTAACTCACCAACTTGACGAATACGTCTATTTCCTAAATGGTCAATCTCATCATAGTTACCAACACCATGAAGAAGGTTTAAGTAATAAGAAACACTAGCATAAACATCTGAAATAGTTAATCTCTTAATATCAATACTTTGGTCATTACCAATTACAATTAATTTCTTTTTCTTATCAGAAGGATCTAATATTTTAACTATTTGTACCTTATTATAAGAATCTAATTCTTCATTAACCTTAGCCTCTACTACACCAAAACCGTTCTTTAAAGCCTCGTTTAATTCAGCAATATTAGCCTTAGTAATTACAGTACCTTTTTCTAAAATAACATTTCCATCAACCTTAACATCTTCCCCTAAAGTTTGATTAAGTAAACGATCACTAACATTTAATTTACGATTAAATTTATAACGACCTACCTTAGATAAATCATATCTAAATTCATCAAAGAATCTAGTAATAATTTGGTTCTTTGAAGAATCAAGAGTAGCTGGTTCACCTGGTCTTAATTTTTCATAAATTTCAATCAAAGCCTCATCAGTATTCTTAGTAGAGTCTTTAGCAATAGTATTTTTTAAATACTCATCTTCACCAAATAACTTTAAAATTTCCTCATCGCTAGATAATCCAAAAGCTCTAAGCAATGTCGTAATAGGAACTTTTCTAGTACGGTCAATTCTAACATACAATACATCACGAGCATCAACTTCAAACTCTAACCAAGTACCACGGTTAGGAATAATTTGATTAGTAATTAACTCTCTACCATTTTTATCAATTTCACGATTGAAATAAACACTAGGAGAACGAACTAACTGTGAAACAATAACACGTTCAGCCCCATTAACAATAAATGTTCCTGAATCAGTCATTATAGGCATATCACCCATAAATATTTCTTGTTCTTTTACTTCCCCTGTTTCTCTATTAAACAAACGAACCTCTACTCTTAAAGGTGCAGAATAAGTAGATTCACGGTCTTTACTTTCTTTAATAGAATACTTTGGTTCATCAAAATGATAATCTCCAAATTCAAGCGATAAAGTTCCAGAGAAATTTTCTACTGGAAATAAGTCTTCAAACACTTCTTTAATACCTGTCTCAACAAACCAATTATAAGATTTTTTCTGAATTTCAAGTAAATCTTTTAATTCATAAGAATTTCTAATTCTAGAGAAATTTCTTCTTTCTCTATAGTCGCCACTTTTAACAATCTTATATGACACTTTTTCACCCCACATACTAATTATTAGATAAGCTCTTACATTTTAATATATAAAAGCCCTTTTTCTTTGTAAGTATTTCTACAGTATACTGTTTTTCTAAGTCAACAATAAGTGATTTAGCACCTTGCTCTTTACGAATTACTAAGAAAAGCACACCGTTCTTTTCTAAATAATTCCTAGCATTCATCACAATATCATATACAACTTTCTTACCAGCCCTTATAGGAGGATTAGTAACGATACACGTATACTTAGAATTAATATTTTCATAGACATTACTTTCAAAAGCTCGTATGTCACTACAATGGTTCTCTTTAATATTAATCTCCGCTAAATGAAGAGCCCTCAAATTAACATCAACCATATCAACAGAGCATAAAAGCAACCTATTCAATACAATTCCAAATACTCCATAACCACAACCCATATCAAGAACTTTGCCTCCAACTTCTTCAAGCGGGATTGTTTCAAGAAGAAGTCTACTGCCAAAGTCCAAACCGTCCTTTGAAAATACACCATTATCAGTGTAAAAAATAAATTTAGTTCCCAAAAGGAAACATTCTTTCTTTACCATCTTACTTGGTAAAACTTGATTATCAAAATATTGCCCCATTTTTATCACCTAGACAAAAAAAGAAGAAGAAAAATAATGTTTTTAAAACCTATTTTTCTTCCTTTCGAAACATATAATACAACATTTAATATAATGTGTCAACAATAATTTTATTTTTTTTATGAATTTATAACATTTTGCACATATTCTGAGCACTTATTTAAATTTTTAAGCAACTCAGTATCATGATCAAAATTTGCTAAACAACCTTGAACACTCTTATAAGCATTCTCACCACTCCAACAAGAACTATTCTCATCTTGAATAATATCAAGGTCATTTTTAGCATGTGCTAAAGCTTTTTCAAAATTCTTAATATTTTTATCTAAAGCATTAGCCATCTTCTTCCACTCATCTGCAGTATAAAAAATATTCTTACTCATTATAACCACCTCTTATTCTTGTGACATACTAGCAATCCTACGCTCTAATTCAGCAATACGATCATCTAATAATTTTAATGGATAGTTTCTCAAATCATCTTCAAATCTAGAATGAATAGATTCTTTCAATTTATCAATAGCGTTAGCTTGAGATTTAGCTTTTCTAGCCCATGCTTTATAAGTCTTAACTCTAACACCTTTAACCATACCACTAGCAACACATTGATTTAATAATAAATGAACATTAATTAAAGATGCACTCATAGCATCTAATTGTTTATATAAATCATTAACTACTTTTTTAGCTTTATTATCATTTAAATACAAATTATTCTTATCTACCCCATTAACAACTGTAGATGCAGAACCTAAACTATACTTACCCATCAGTATTACCCCTTTATTATATATTCTAAAGGAATTATATCAACAAAGAATATAAAAAACAAGACATTTTAAATAATTAAGAACCAAAAAAAGACCATAAGTAATGAAATCCTTATGGTCGAAAAAATTAAAATCAAATCAACTTCAATTCAAAAATAATTTTTTATATCACAGACAGTCTGATAAACCATCAACGATACGGTTTCAGAAGAACTACCCCTCTACCCGCTAAAGTAGAATTGCTTTCATTAACAACTTGGATAGCGTCACTAAGATTATAAAGTTTTCCTTCTTTATATAAAAATTGTAATTTACAATAGTAAAGATAAGATTAGGATACAAACCATTACTCATTCTAATATAAAAAGATCAAATTCATATTAAAACTCGTAATAAATACCCAAGTTACTATTGATACTATTATTTTATTAAAAAGAATATATTTTGTCAATCATTTTTAAACAAAAAAAACTACCAAAAGGTAGTCGAGTTTAAATAGAATTCAAAAGTTTATTATCAGTAAACAATTAAATACTACACTTATCTAGGAGTTTTCTTTCTCCAAAAAATTACAATCAACATAGAGTCTAGCAAACATTAATCTTCCAGACATTGTTAAATATCACCCGTAATAATCTAAACTTATTAAAAGCAACGAACTCTTAATAAAGGACTTATTAAATATTATTATAAGATTCTAAAGGAAAACCAATAGTCAAAAATAATAAACAAATAATAAATCGGTAATTTAAATTACACTAAAATGATTTTAACTGCATATTGCATTCCTATGTTATTTAAATTATAACAGATAAAATAACAAAGTCAACCTTTTTTCAACAATTTAAAAAAATCAGTATAATGATATGAACCCCAAATAGGAGACATCAATAAAAAAGCAGTAAATTAAAAAGAGAAAATCATTTTTCTCTTTTTGTGTAAGTTTTTCTCTTTTTCTTAACTTTTGACTTTAGTCTAGTAGTATTGTAAAATAATATCCATTCTTCTACAAGTTGAATATATTCTTGTAAAGATGTAATATTATTGTTGTACAAAGTTTCTTTCTTTAGAAGAGCGTGCCAGCTTTCTATTGGAGAGTCATCAATTGGAGTACCTTTTCTAGACATAGATATTTGTATTCCATTTGATTCACATATAGCTTTGTACTCATAAGATGTATATTGGAAGCCTTGATCACTATGAATGATAAGTCCATGTACATCTTTTTCTTTTGCTAAAGCTTGATTTAAAGTGTCTATTACTAATTTCAAATCATTCCTTTTAGATATTACATATGCAATTACATGCCTATCATATAAATCTATTATTGTAGATAAATATGCTCTTGAACCTTTAAATATTAAATATGTTACATCTGTATCCCATACTTTATTTGGCATATCTGTAGTAAAGTTTCTATTTAATAAATTTGGTTTTACATTACCTTCAATTCTTTCATTCTTATGTTTAATTTTAGCTTTTCTTATATATTCAGCCATTAAATTATATTTCTTCATTATTCTTAATACCTTCTTTCCATTCATAACTACACCATATTTTTGGAGTAGGCCATCAACAATCCTACGATATCCATATGTACCTTTAGAATCATCAAATATTTCTTTAATTATTAAATAATCATAATAATCAGAATCTTCCTTATTTCTGTACTTATAATAAGTTTTAGGACTTATATTTAGTACGGCACACATGTTAGTAAGTTTATAATTATTTCTATACAAATTTATAAATGTTACTTTCTCTCTCGTTGTGCCTTGAGGAAGGCCTGGTATTTTTTTAATATTTCATATCTTTCTTTCCAGTCTTCTTTAGTTAGATTCTTTTCTTTTTTTCTTCCTCGTTTAAATTCGGTAACCTTTTCTGGATGGTTATTTTTATCTGTCCAAGTAAAAATAGTTCCTGATGGTATATTATATTGTTTTGCCAAATATCTAATGGACACTCCTTCTTTAACTTTGTTCATTATTTCTAATTTCAATTCAGCTGAATATTTATTAAATTTTTGACCTTTTGATGCCACAAAAAAAATACACCTCCTTTCGGAAGTGTATTATAACACTTTTATCAAACTGCTTTTTTTATGATGTCTACTCTAAGGGGTGCAGTTCAATAAACTGACTTTTTAAAACAAACTATCTAATTCACCAACAGGTGCATCTTCTCCATCCAAAATGTCAATATTATTTTCATCCGCAAACTCTAAGCCAACATTAGATTCATAAACATCATCTGGCGCATCACTAATGTCTTCTTCCATCTCTTCATCTTCAGCAGCCTCATTTGTTAAAGAATTAACAAATTCTTTCAAATCTTGTGGAAGATCATTATTATTAAGAGCATTAGCCAACGATTGTACTTTTTCTTGAACATCTTCATCAAAAGAAAGCACTCTATCTTCAGCTTTTACATCATTTTCATCCAAAGTAATCATGCATTATCACCAACTAACTTTTTGCCCAAGTGATTAGAGATTTATAATTACTCTCACATCTTCTCTTTAAATCGCTTAAACGAACAACTTTAGTCTGTAAATCAAGTACAACCTTGCTTTTTGGATTATCGGCTTGTTGAATTTTAATTGCATCCTGACACATTTTTTTATAAATACCCGCCATTTTTGCAAGACGGAAGTGTGAATTAGCACAGCTTCTTACCGCAGCACAATACCACTTAAAAGCTCTCTCACCATTCCAATATGATTTTCCTTTATTTCCCGTAGCACAATTTTTAAACGTTTTACATAAAGCCACAGTATTGTCTTCCGCATCTTTCAACTTTTTATACATATTATCAGCCATCTCATAAACTGCTTTAGGACTTATTTTAATATCGGTAGCCATCTAATTATCTCCTTTCAATTATTAATTATAAATAGTCAATTAATATTTTTAACATTTTTCTTGAGTCTTCACTAAGATTAACATCCGTCGAAAGCACTTTTGCAGCTTGTTTCCAAACCTGTCTCCGAGCTTTATCCTCTAAATCCTTAACATCTTTATCAGCCCAAGATTTCATATATTTCTTTCTAGCATTACATTCCTTTACTTGATTTTTTGCTGCATGTGTCAAAGTATTAAGAGAAGCTATTGTCTTCGAATCGAAATCCTTCTTATGACTGTTAAGATCATTCTCAGCTACATTTTTAATAGCAGTCAAACTACTTGAAAGAACATCATAAGCATTTGTAACTTTACTTAATTGCCCCTCAAAACCAGAATTAACCTCAATTGTAGTTCTACTAACAGTAGAAAGTTTCAAACTACTATTAGGCATCCTATCGGCATTTAATAATTTAATTTCAGTAGCCATATTTACCTCCTATCCATACTATACAAAATAATTTTATAACATAATTTTAGTTTTATCAACCACTCATTAAAAAAATATGTAAAGTATTCCTATATTAGCATCAACTTAGACCCATTTTTTAAACCACTAAATTTAACAATATTATTTTCATTAATAATAGAGCCATTCTCCTCAAATAAAACTGCATTTACATTTATTTCATAAGCATTATCAGACAATTCTTTAATAGAATTCTGAATCAAGCCAATAGCTTCTTTAACAGGAATATTAACAGGAATAAACAAATCATATGTTTTTTCAAGATATAAAACATAAATAGATATTAATATTTTATCCATACAGTCACTCCCTTATCGAACAGATTTCACTTCAATTGCCACCCCATTATCTACACGAATTATAGGTGCATCGTTATTAGAACTTACATCACTAAGATCATTTGATTCAAACACCATCTGTCCATCAAAATCATTACCAATCCACAAACCAGTGTCCCCATCAAAATAATCCATTAATTCACCATTTCGTAAACC
>CACZGA010000043.1 GCA_902780585.1 uncultured Erysipelotrichaceae bacterium
ATAAAAAAAACTGCAATTAAGCAGTTTTTTCATTTTTCCTCATAGTTCTAATTTCACTTACTGAACGTCTAACTTTTTTACCATTTTCTCTAATTACTTGTGAATTTATTTTTTGAGTAGATTTTGTAGCGTTACAAGCATGAGATCTTAAGTTTTTTACATTACCTTTTCTAGTTGAAACATTTTTTGCCATGATATCCCTCCTTTGGCATTTGCGTTACTTGCTTTCTAACTTTAACATAAATTACTAAGAAAGTCAATGAAAAGGGTAAAAAATAAAGGAATTTAAAGAAATAATATGATAAAATAGTGACAGGAGGAATTAGTATGTATATCCCATTGTTTAATCAAAGTAACTATACATTATTATCAAGTCTTCTGAAGATAGAAGACATTATTTCTTATGCCAAAACTAATAATCTTCCTAGTATAGCTCTATCAGACAACAATATGTTTGGAACAATGGAATTTTATAAGAAATGTCAAAAAGAAGGTATTAAGCCAATTATTGGTTTACAAATAGATTTAAATGAAAAAGAATTTGTTTTATATGCTAAAGACTACTTAGGCTATAAAAACTTATTAAAATTATCTACTATTCAAAGCGAAAGAAAAGTTTTAGAAGAAGACTTAAAAAAATATAATAATAACTTAATAGGAATAATACCTTTTTATTCTAAAGAATTATGGGATCTATTAGGAGAAATATATTTAGAATTATATTTAGGTTACTCAAAAAAAGAAGAAGAAATGGAAGCTAAGGTAGTAACAAATAACACTGTATTCTTTCAAAAAAATCTCTATGTTAATTCTACTGATAAAGAAATATTACCATATTTATTAAGAATAAGAGATGGTAAAACTTTACTAGATAAAGAAGAATATGATATATCTTCTCATGAATTAAGTGTATCTCTAAATGAAATAAATACTGAGGATATAGAAAAAACTTTAGAAATAGCAAATTCCTGTAATGTAGAATTCCCAGTCCCTAAATTATTATTACCAATATATGATTGTGATAATCCTGATAAGTATTTATTTGATTTATCAAGAGTAGGGCTTAAGAAAAGATTAAATAAAGAAATACCTGATAATTACAAAGAAAGATTATTATATGAGTTAAATACAATCAAAGAAATGGGTTTTTCAAACTACTTTTTAGTAGTATATGACTTTATAAGATACGCTAAAAAGAACAAGATATTAGTAGGGCCAGGTAGAGGAAGTGCTGCCGGAAGTTTAGTAGCTTATGCCCTAGGTATTACGGAAATAGATCCTCTACAATATGATTTATTATTTGAAAGATTTTTAAATCCCGAAAGAAAAACAATGCCGGATATTGATACTGATTTCCCAGATAATAAAAGAGACTTAGTAATTGAATATGTTAAAGAAAAATATGGTGAAAAAAGAGTCAGTGGTATTATTACTTTTATTCCTCTTGCTACTAAACAAGTTATAAGAGATGTCTCAAGAGTCTTAAATATACCCTTATATAAAGTGGATTCTCTATGTAAATTAATACCCTCAACTTCTAAAGAAAAATTAACCGATTTATATCAAAATAACGAATCATTCCGTGTTCGTATTGAAAGTGATACTATCTTAATGGATATGTATAAAATAGCTTCTAAATTAGAGGGTTACCCAAGACACACTTCATCTCATGCTGCGGGTATTGTAATGTGTCAAGTAGACTTAGATGAAGTAATACCTCTATATAAAACAGATAACTTATATTTAACAGCTTATTCAATGGAATATCTAGAAGAACTAGGTTTACTTAAAATGGACTTTTTAGCTTTAAAAAATCTTACCCTAATAGATAATATTATAAATGACGTTAAAAAGTATTTAGATATTGAAATAGACTTTAATAAAATACCATTAGATGATAATAAAACACTAGAGTTATTTGCTGATGCTAATACCTGTGGAATATTCCAATTTGAGTCCCCTGGTATGCGCAACTTCTTAAGAAAATTAAAACCAAATTCTCTAGCCGATATAATTGCAGCTATTGCTTTATTTAGACCCGGAGCAGCTGTTAATATAGACTCCTATGTAAGAAGAAAACATCAAGAAGAAGAGGTTTCATACCTAGATCCATCTATAGAAAGTATCACCAAACAAACATATGGACTTTTCATTTATCAAGAACAAATAATGCAAGTGGCCGCAGCATATGCAGGCTATTCATTAGGTGAAGCAGACATCTTAAGAAGAGCTATGAGTAAAAAGAAACTAGATTTATTAAAAAGTGAAGAAACTACTTTTATAGAAAAAAGTATAAATAAAGGTCATAGTAAAGAACAAGCTAAAGAAATATTTGATTTAATATTAAACTTTGCTGGTTTTGGTTTTAATAAATCTCACTCTGTAGTTTACTCTATTATTGCTTATAAAATGGCATATTTAAAATGTCATTATAAGACTATATTCTTTGCCAATTTATTAACAAATGTAATAGGTAGTGAAACTAAAACAAGTGAATATATTATGGAAGCTAAATCCAATAATATAGAGGTAGAAAAACCAACAATTCAAAATAGTGAAAACACCTATATTGTTAAGAATAATAAAATAGTATTCCCTATATCAAATATTAAAGGTGTAGGAAGTATTGTCTCAGAACAAATAACTAAAGCAAAAGAACAAGGCCCATTTCAAGATATATATGATTGTATTAGTAGATTATACATAGAAGGAATTGGTAAAAAAACTTTAGAAGATTTAATAATGGCTGATTTATTTAAAGACTTTAATTATAATCGAGCTACTCTTATATATAATTTAGATAGTTTATTCAATTATGCTGAATTAACAAAAGATATTGATCCTTCACTAGTAATGAAACCAGATATAGAAATACAAAAAGAATTTGACAATCAATATCTTTTAGAAAAAGAAAAAGAAGTATTTGGCTTTTACTTATCATCTCACCCAACATCTATGTACCAAAAAGATAATCCTAATTGTGTACCTCTAAATAAAATAAATGAGTATTATGATAAAACCATAGATGTATTATTATTAGTAGAAAAAGTAAAAACTATCGTTACTAAGAAAGGTGATAATATGTCCTTTATAACAGGTAGTGATGAAACATCATCTCAAGAGTTTACTTTATTTCCTAAACAGTTTTTACAAGCTCCTAATATTAAAAAAGGCGACATTCTAAAAATAAGAGGCCATGTAGAAAAAAGATATAATGAATATCAAATAATAATAGAAAAAGTAAGAAAACTAAAAGGAGAAAAAGATGAATCATAAAAAAAGACTATATACTATCGCAACTATAGTTTTTATACTAGATCAATTAATAAAAATAATTCTTACTAAAACTATAAGCGAAAAAGGTATTATAAAAATAATTCCTAATTTCTTTTCTCTTTACTATATAAAAAATACCGGTGCCGCTTTTTCAATTTTAGAAAATAAACAAGTACTATTAATTGCGATTAGTGCTATTATAATAGTAATAATTCACAGAATAGTGGAAAAAGAAAATTTAAATAATAAAACAACAATTTATTATGGTATGCTAATAGGCGGAATATTTGGAAATTTATTAGATAGAATTACTAGAAATGCTGTAATTGATTATTTGCATTTTACTTTCTTTAATTATAGCTTCCCAGTTTTTAATTTTGCCGATAGCATGATAGTAATTGGTATATTATTGTTAGTAATAGAAGAATTAATTAAAAAGGAGGGGTAAAATGAACAGATATAAAGAAACAAGATTAGCTAGTATTTTAGGTATAACAGGAAATATTATACTTATGGTTATCAAAGGAATAGTAGGTTTTATAAGTAATAGCCAATCTATGATTGCAGATTTCTTTAATAGTTTTGGAGATGTATTTTCATCTTTAATGACTTTTATTGGTAATAAAATAAGTTCTAAAGAACCAGATGAAGACCATAACTTAGGTCATGGAAAAGCTGAATATATTTATGCTTTCTTAATTAGTATTATTATGTTAATAACTGCTTTCGTAATGATAAAAAAAGCTATTACTACATTTTTAAATAATGATAAAGTAGTATTTTCCTATGCTTTAGTAACTGTCTCAATTATTACTATAGTAGTAAAATTATGTTTATACTTATACACCAATAATGTTTATAAAAAGCATAATAATATTTTGGTAAAAGCTAATAGTAAAGATCATCGTAATGATTGCTTTATAACAACAGGAACACTTATTTCCGCAATTTTAGGTTTAAAAGGCTATACAATTGTTGATATCTTAGTAGGAATAACTATTTCATTATGGATTGCTGTTACGGCAATTAAAATATTTATAGAAAGTTATAATGTTTTAATGGATAAGTCTATTGATGAAGATACCAAAGAAAAAGTATATAAATTAATCAAAAGACATAAAGAAGTATTAAAAATAAATCATTTTAATTCAACCCCAGTAGGTTATAGATATCAAATATCATTTACTATTTTTTTAGATGGAAATTTATCTACTTTTGAAAGTCATGATATCGCAAATAACCTAGAAAGAGAAATAGAAAAGGAAATACCAGAAATATATTTAACGGTAATACATGTAAATCCTGTAAAAACAGAAGACTCTTAATAATAGATATGATATAATATAATAGATTAGGAAGTGGCAAAAATGGAGTTAGAAGAATATTTTGATAAAAAAGTAGAAGACAATTTTGATATAAAAAGTAAAAGAATTAGTATTCTACAAAACTATGGAGAAAACTTTCAAGAAGTTGAATATATTACAAATCCTGCTATTGGTCGTGATAGACAAATTAAAGAATTAATATTAATTTTATTAACCCCAGATAAATCTGCCGTACTAATCGGTAAACCTGGTGTTGGTAAAACTGCTACTGTTGAGGGCTTAGCTTATCGCATCCAAAAAAATGAAGTACCAGATTTATTAAAAGGATATCAAGTAATAAAACTTAATACCGCAGCTTTATTAGGAACAGATCCTGTAACAGGAGAATCAAAAGTACAAACTTTAATTGATGAATTAAAAGATAAAACAAAATTAATCTTATTTATAGATGAAATACATACCTTGATGGGAACTAAAGGAGAAGCCCTAGACTTTGCTAATATGTTTAAGCCTGCATTAGACAGAGGAGATATTAAAGTAATAGGAGCAACTACCACCGAAGAATATGAAAGGTATATTTTAAGAGATAAAGCCTTTGTAAGACGTTTCCAAAAAGTTGAAATATTTGAACCAAGTAGAGAAGAAAATATTCAAATTTTAGTAGGAACTCTTCCAAAGATAGAAGCACGAACTGGTGCTAAGATGATGTATACAGCATTTATCCAAAAAAGAATAATGGAATTTGTTACAGACATAACAAGTGAATATAAAAGAATTTATGAGATTGGTTCTAGATATCCAGATGTTTCCTTAACCATAGTCCAGCAAGCTTTTTCAAATGCGTTATTTGACAATAGAAGGGAAGTAAATATCTTAGATTTTAAAAAGGCAATTATGGAAAGTAAAAACATTTACCCTGATGTAGTTAGAAAATCAATGCCTCAATTTGATGTAATGTTTAAGGACCAAATTGCAGAATGTGAAGCACAATCTGCAGGACAGTATGAGAGATTATCCGAAGAAAAAGTATAAAAAGGGTGATAACAATGAAATGTAAAAATTGTGGAAAAAGAATAAGAAAAAAAGAATTATTCTGTAATTCTTGTGGTTTTTATAATGGAGATTCTAATAATATATCTTGGAATGATGGTGGAGATTTACTAAGAGATGATAAAACACCAGTTGTAGAAAAGAAAGAAGAAAAAGTAATTGTAAAAGAAGATAAACCACGTTATGAAGACGAAGATATATTAGAAGGTTATATAGGTGAAGATTATAAAACTATCTCTAATAGTATTTTCAATATTTGGGCATTTCTTTTAAGTTGGATATATTTTATATATCGTAAATTATATATTATAGGTTACATAGGATTATTTATAACTCTCTTAATAGTTATATTTTTAAGAAGATTCTTATTTATATATTTATTTGTAATAATGATTACGAGTGGTTTTGTCTTTAATCCAATATATATTATGTTTGCTAAGGCTAAAATAGGAATAATAAAAGATCAAAATCAAGATAATGATCGTTTTACTATAATTAATATTGCTATGGAAAAAGGTGGTACAAACCTAGTAATAGCCCTAATAAGTTATTTAGTGTTTTTAGTAATCGTATTTTTCTCTGTAGTATCATTTAGTTATAATAAAAATCATAATGCTAATTTCTGGCAAGAAAATAGTGAAAACCAAGCAAACTGTATATCTATTATTAAAACTGCTTATAATAATTTAGAAGAAGAATATGATTTAGGTAGTGTATCAGATGCTGCTTGTAAAGTATTAGTAACAACTACTAAAGAATATGAAGTCTATTTAAGAACTATAAAAGATGATAAGTTTATTTATTCACTATATACAACAGAAAACAACCTATTAAGATATGAAAATAATACTGAAAGGTATAATGAATTAGAAACTAAAAAAGTAAATGGTACAATAACACCAGAAGAAAATGATTTATATAATGCTATCAGAAATATAGAATCAAATTATCAAGATATCAGTATCCAGTCTGCTAAAGAGGAAGAATTGATTGCCAAAAAACAAAATAAATCTGAAAGAACAAACTTTATATTTTCAAAAGAAGAGATAATTCGTTAACGAATTTGCATCATCTTCTTTTTTTTGTTAGAATTAAATAAAGATGGAGATTGAAAGGTTGTACTTCATTTTAGCGCCAGAACTAGAAATAGTTGACGAGGTTAGTAGTAATCGATAATTCGGCGGGTGCTACTACGGATAAGTGGTTCGTTAGATATATAACAAATAGTAAAATCAATATTACAACAAAAAATATATTATCACTTAAAAAAAGGAGAAAAATATGTGTGGAATTATAGGATATATTGGTAAAAATAATCCAACAGAAATACTATTAGAAGGATTAAAGGCTCTTGAGTATCGAGGATACGATTCATCTGGAATAGCCTTAAAAAAAGATAATAATATACAGATTGTTAAATGTGTTGGTAAAATTGCCAATCTAGAAGAAAAATTAAGAAAGGAAGAGCTACTAGACTGTAACATAGGTATAGCTCACACCAGATGGGCTACTCACGGAGATCCATGTGAAGAAAATGCTCATCCTCATCAAATTGGGAAAATTACTTTGGTTCATAACGGAATAATTGAAAATGCTTTTTCTATCAAAAAAAGATTAGAAAAAGAAGGTGTAGTTTTCCATAGTGGAACTGATACCGAGGTAATTGCTGCTCTAATTAATCAACATTATCATGGAGATATGCAAGATGCTATTAACAAAACAGTTAAAGAAATAAAAGGAAGCTACGCTTTAGCAATTTTAAATGAAGATGAAAATAAAATATATGCTATTCGTTGTGAATCACCATTGATATTAGGCATTGGTAAAGATGAATACTTTGTAACAAGTGATATAGGCGCAATTTTAAAACATACTAATAAATATGTATTATTAGGTGAAAACGAAATAGTAGAATTAACTAAAGATGGTTATACTATTACAAAAGATAAAAAGTCTATTAAAAGAAAAGTAGAAGTAAGTAACTTAAAAAGTGAAGACGCATCACTTCATGGTTATGAACACTTTATGATGAAAGAAATAAATGAAGAGCCAATCTTAGTAGATAATTTTATAAAAAAATATATTAATAATATCAATGATCTCCCAGACTTAACTAATTATAAATGTATCCATATTATAGGATGTGGTTCAGCGTATTATGCTGGAATGGTAGGAAAATATTTCTTTGAAGAAGATGGATTAAAAGTAGATATAGATGTTGCTAGTGAATATCGTTATCGTAATATTGTATATGATGAAAAAACTCTAGTAATATTAATTTCTCAATCTGGAGAAACTGCCGATACTATAGCCGCTATGAGAAAAGCTATTAATCACAAAGTAGATACTTTAGCTATTGTCAATGTAGATGGCTCTACTATCGCTAGAGAATGTACTTATAAAATATTAATAGAGGCTGGTAGAGAAATAGCAGTTGCTACAACAAAAGCCTTTATTCAACAAGTACTAGTATTATCACTTTTATCATATAAAATAAATCCTGATGATAAATATTTAGATGACTTAAAACAATTGCCACAGCAATTAAAAGTATTATTAGATAAAACTGGTTTCTATAAAAAACTAGCCGACATCATCTATAAACAAGAAGATGTATTCTTTATTGGTAGAAAAGTAGATTATGCCATAAGTATGGAAGGTAGTTTAAAGCTAAAAGAAGTTTCTTATATTCATAGTGATGCTTATCAAGCTGGAGAGTTAAAGCATGGTACAATTTCATTAATTAATGAAGGTACAATTGTATTTGGAATCATAACTGATGAAGAAATAAAAGATAAGACTATTTCTAATCTAGAAGAAGTTATTTCTAGAGGAGCAGTGCCAATTTATGTTGGAACAGAAGAATCAGGTTATAAAAATCAAATCATAGTACCAAAAGTACATAAGAAACTACAACCACTACTTGTAGTACCAACTCTTCAAATGGTTGCTTATTATGTAGCATATAAAAGAGGCTGTGATATCGATAAACCAAGAAATCTTGCTAAAAGTGTAACCGTAGAATAAGACATACAAAAGTATGTCTTTTACTTTGCCATATAATTTGATACAATGATATAGGAGTGATTCTATGAGAAGGATAAAAATAAAAGGAATATATCGTCATTTTAAAGGGGATTACTATTTAGTAGAAGAACTAGGTAAAGATTCAGAAACATGTGAAGATTGCGTTATTTATCGTAAACTATATGAAGATGGTGCTTTATGGGTAAGACCACTATCATCTTTCTTAGCAGAAGTAGATCATAAAAAATATCCTAATGCAAAACAAAAATATAAGTTTGAATTACAAAATGTAAAAAGTAAAGCTAATCATAATTAAATATAAAAGAATAAAAAGTGGGGAAATAATATGCAAAGTAATCTAGAACTGTTTCAAGAAAATGTAAATAATATTAAGTTTAATATCCCTAATAATACCTCTACAAGTTATTATTTAAAAGTAATAAAGAAAATGCTAGAACAAGATGCTAAAACGACCTGGGACTCAAGAACAATAGTAGTAGAGGATGAAACAGGAACTATTGAAAAGGATATAATAAGAATTGAACTATTCTTTGGTAGTAGAATAGGCAAAGTAGGACTTCTATTCCGTATTAAAACAAGACGTTCTGACAATGGTATAGAAATGGATAATACTATTGAAACAGTATCTGTAAAACCAGGTATATTATCTGAAAGAGAAGAATTAAGTTTTTTATATAACGACCAATTATATCGTTACAATTATTTAAGAGAATATGATGATGATGGAATATGTATTTTTCACAATAATAGAGACTTAGTAAAGAAAACATCTACTAGTGCTAGATTATATACAACAGGGCTTCTTCTAAGTAAATTTGATAACGAAACTAATACAGGGAGAAGTGTAATAATGGTAAAACACTACACTAAAGAAGAAAAAAAAGAACTAAGTAGTGAAATAAAAAGAGGTAAGATATTTTCTCTAATAGACTCTGAAGACGCTATAGAAATACC
>CACZGA010000044.1 GCA_902780585.1 uncultured Erysipelotrichaceae bacterium
GTAACCCGCTTCCTTTTTATAGGATGTCTTCTTCTTATTCGTATCAGTATTTTCACCAACCATACTGTCTCTATAAAACTACTAAGAATACTCTTTCCCCAGAAGTTACCTATATTATATAATTATTTTTTTAATGGTGCAATAATCTTTTAAAAGAATTTTATTTATTCCCATTTTTAAATAATTTTTTTACATCACATTCTCTTATATTAAAAGGATATACTTTTCCCCAAGCTTCTATTAATTCAATCGCCTTTTTTTTACTTCCTAAAATATATATCGCCTCTTGTATCATAAGCAAACGTCTACTATTAAGAGATATCTTTTCATTACTATATATTATATAAAGCATTTCACGTAATACCCAATTTACAAAAGTTATATGGTTAGATTTTTCCACCGGATAAACACTCATAAAATCACGATAATTTGAAAATCCTGCATCTTTCAATTCGCTCTCTATAACACCATTATATATATCACTTAATTTAGCATATGGAGCTAAAACATGAGCTTTAACATTCAAAGCTTCAATCAATTTGGTACGTTCTTTTAGAATAACGTCTTCACTAACATTAAATCTATAATACTTATTAATAATATCTTCATAATCTTTAACTCCTAAACCCTTTAATAACGAAATCATTTTTTCTTTCTTTTCAGGAATAGAAATACTCATATCATAGTAAATATCATTTAACATTCTTCTAAGCACACCAACATTATCTTCAAAATGATCATTAATAACATCCATACGTTCATTTAAACGCCCATCATTTGCATAGTAGCAATCTATAGGTTCAAAAGTAGCACAAGGCACATTGTACTCATTAACACCAAAATGTGTTACTTTAATACTATCTTCAGCAATTCCTTTAACCCTTAAAGCTATTCCATTTATTTCATCATCACTTTTTGTAGGCATTAGTGATTTTAAAAAAGATCCATAAGACTTAACAGAAACCTGCTTAAATGAAGCTAATACCTTATCAGAGCTATAAGGACTAATAGTGAAAAGCTCTCCAGCTTCTGCAGATAAAGAGTTAATAGTCTCTCTAATCAAAGCAATGTTTTGAATAGATACCGCAACATGCTCTGAACAAATATCAAGACAATCTTGATAATTCTTAAAAGCATTTTCAGCCTCACTCAAAAAACCAACAATTTTATCCTTATCTTTAATTAAAAAAGCCCCTTGTTCTAGAATAGATAACAAAGCCTTCTCATAAGGTTCGCCAAAAGTCGTAATATGATCACTGATATTCTCCCCTGATAGATGTCTAGGCATACCGAACGTATTACCTAAACGACTATAATCTATAAGTTGATGTTTTACTTCAAAAAATCTTTGAACTACATTAAAGAAAGAAACATCTCCTTCTTCCCCCGTTGCAAAATCCATCTCTTTTGTTTCAACAATATCTTTCTCATCATTAATAACATATAAATATAGTTTTCTACTTTCCATATTTAAATCCCCCCGTTTTGCCATATTATAACACAAAAAAAAGAAACTACATAGTTTCTTTTACAATATCCATTCCTTTTTTTAAATCATTTTGGAAAAAATGATAAGTTGTTCTAATAAGCAAATAACAAGGCAAAGCTAATACTATTCCAATAAAACCTGCCACAGTTCCTCCTACGGAAACAGCCATAATAGTAATTAATGGATTAACATTATTAGTTTTACCATAAACCTTAGGTGAAATAATATAACCATCAACTTGTGGAAATACCAAACATATAATAATTGTTGCGATTAATAATTTAAAAGAAACAACACTTGCTAATATAATCGCAATAATATTTGTAATTAATCCCCCAAAATAAGGAATTATAGTAGTTAAACAAGCTAATATTCCTAATATTAACCAGTTAGGATGTCCAATTAATAAGAATAAAATACTATATTCAAATAATTGAATAACCATAAATATTTCTAGCCCCTTTAAATAATTAGATATCTCATCATCCATACATTTTATAAAGTCATATATACGTCTATGCTTAGTATACAAAAGAGTTGTTAATGTAGAACGTATTTTCCCCATATCTACTAAGAAATAAACAAATCCTACAAATCCTACAATAAACTTACCTAAAAATCCAACAGACTTACCTACTATACCTACTGTAGTTGTTGAAGTAACTGAGCCAATTTCTTTTAAAGTATCATTTAAAAAATCCGTAATTTGTAATTCAAAAGAACCAATATTTAAATGAAATTTATCATCAAAAGTTCTAAATACTTGCATCAATGTTTTAATTAATAAGGAAAGCTGTTCATATAACATTGGTAAAGTAAAATATAATAATCCCCCAACAATTAATATTAAACCTACCACAACAATTATTATTGCCATTTCTTTAGGTAGTCTCTTATCCAAATAATTAACTAATGGTGTAAAAGCATACGCAAAAGCAAAGGCTACTAAGAAAGGTGCTAGTAATGAAGCACACTTTACAAGAATACCCCACCATAATCCAAGATTAGATAATCCAATATAAAGTAAAATCATTAAAGCAGCTAAATTAATAATCACATAATTTAATTTTTTCTGAAACATAACTATCTCTCCAATAAAATAGTAGTAGGCCCAATATTAGTAATTGAAACTATCATATCAGCTCCAAACTCACCAGTTGCAACTTCTACATATTTTCTTAATTCTTCATTAAATTGATTATACAATTCTATCGCTTTATCTCCCCCAAGAGCCATTAAATAACTAGGCCTATTACCTTTTTTAGTATCAGCATATAAAGTAAATTGTGAAATAGATAAAACACTACCCCCAAAATCCAAAATACTTTTATTCATAACCCCATTTTCATCAGGAAAAATACGTAAGTTAACTACTCTCTTCGCAAGATACTCTATCTTTTCAAGATTATCTCCTTCCGTAAATCCCACTAATATAACCAAACCCTCTGGTATACTACCAATTACCTTTTCATCAACACTAACACTAGCTTTACCACTTCTTTGTACTAATACTCTCATCTAAATGCCCTCTCTGCTTTCTCAACAAAAGAATTCTTTTCTATCGCAACAATTAATTTTTCTAATTGCTCCAACCCTGTAACATAACAAGATAATTCATAAATAGCTCTTTCTTCTTTATCAACAATCTTAATTCCATCTACACTAACATTCATAGTAGAAACAGTCTGTATCATATCTAACATATGATTATCATTATCATTCATATAAACCAATAAACAAGTTAAATAACGTTTATCTACATTTGTATTCCATAATACTTCAACTGTTCTATCTTCTAACATCTCTAAGTTATGACAATTCATTCTATGAACAGTAATACCATTACCTTTAGTAATATAACCTACTATAGAATCACCAAATACTGGATTACAACAATTTGCTAAATTTACTTTAATTCTATCAATACCATTAACAATAATATCTACATCTTTAGACTTTGAAGTAACTTTAATATTCTTAGGTGTATAAGCTTCTTCTGTTTTATAAATAATATTAATTACCCCATTAGAAGTAACTTTACCATTACCTATAGATAAATATACCTCATCCATATCATCCATTTTTAAAGTATCACAAATAGTTTTCTCATTATCATTAGTAAAGAACTCTCCATATGATATTTTTCTTTTTCTTAAATCCTTTTCAAGAGCATATTTACCTCTTTCAATATAAATCTCTCGATCATTCTTAGTGAAAAAGGCCTTTATCTTATTACGAGTAGCCGTACTCTTAACCATATTAATCCACTCTTTAGATGGTTTAGAGTTCTTATTAGTATTAATTTTAACTATATCATTATCTTTTAATTCATAATCCAAAGGAACAATATTATTATTAACAATTGCTCCTACAGTAGTTTCTCCTACTTTAGTATGAATTTTATATGCAAAGTCTAAAGGAGTAGCACCTAATGGTAATTCAATAACATCTCCTTTAGGTGTAAAACAATAAATATTATTATTTAACACTTCATCTTTAACACTATTAACAAAATCTTCACTACTCATCTTATCATGACTTAAATCAATAATAGATTTAAAGAATTGAAGTTTCTGTTCTGTAGTAGATTGCAAAGTAGCCGCAACTTTACTACCACCATTCTCTTTATAAGCCCAGTGAGAAGCAATTCCATTCTCCGCAACTTCATCCATATCATAAGTACGAATCTGTATTTCAAATAAATAACCATCTATTCCAAATACCGTCGTATGTAAAGACTGGTACATATTAGGTTTAGGCATTGCAATATAATCTTTAAAACGTTTTGGTAAAGGTCTAAATTTAGAATGAATAAGACCTAGCGCTAAATAACACTCTTGTTCTGTATCAACTAATATTCTAAGTCCTAATAAATCATATATATCACTAAACTTTTTACCCTTATCTAATTTATTATAAATACTATAAATACTTTTAGCTCTACCTTTAATCTCATGTGGTATATGATGTTCAGTTAATAAGTTAGATACATCTATCTGCATATCATAAACAGCTTTATCACGCTCTAACTTAGTCTTATTAAGCTTTTCTGCAATATCATAAAAAACATCTGGTTTTAAATATCGTAACGATAAATCTTCTAATTCACTTTTAATTTTATGAATACCTAAATGATGGGCAATAGGCGCCAATATTTCTAAAGCCTCATGAGCTTTAACTTTCTGTCTATCTTCAGGTATAGCCCATAAAGTTCTCATATTATGAAGACGATCAGCTAATTTTATAATAATAACCCTAACATCTTCACTCATACCTACTATTATTTTTTTATAATAGTCAATTAAATACTCATTCTCTGTAGAAAAATGTATTTTACTTAACTTTGTAACACCTTGAACTAACTTAGTAATATTAGGTCCAAATGCCTCTTTCATTTCTTCTTGATCACAATCACAATCTTCTAACACATCATGAAGCAATCCAGCTGAAATAGTCTCATAGTCTGCATACACTGAAATAAGAATAAGAGCCACATGCATCGGATGATAGATGTATGGCTCTCCACTCTTACGAAATTGTCCATCATGCTTTTGTTTAGCAAACTGATAAGCTTTTTCTATAACCTGAATTTGTTCTTCATCGTCAATATAGGTACGAGCCTTCGAAAGTATTTCTTCAATTGTAATTTCTTTCTCAGCTTTTGACAAAGAACTCATCTCCCCTCAATTAACAATTTATTCCTTTTATTTTCTTTTCTTCTATATCATCAGAATATACTTTTTTCTTCTTTTCTTTTCCTAAATTTTTCTTCTCTAATTCCATAAATATAATAGTCGCTATAAAGATAGATGAATATGTACCAGCAATTAATCCAAATAACATAGCCATATTAAATGTAAATATTCCACTAGATCCTAATAATAACAATACAACAACTGGTAATAAAGTAGTAATAGTTGTATAAATTGTTCTAGTAAATGTTTCTTGTACACTTCTATTACAAATCTCATGGAAAGATTCTCTTGTCATCTTTTTACGATCAGCTTTCTTAATATTCTCACGAATACGGTCAAACGATACAATTGTATCATTAATAGAATAACCTATAATAGCAAGAACTGCTGCTATAAACATAGAACTAACTTCAAATCTAAATATAGCAAATAAACTAAACATAATAGCTACATCATGGAATAAAGCAATTACACCACTAATAGCATAACTAAATTTAAAGCGGATAGATACATATACAATAATACCTAACATAGCAACTAATACTGCAAAAATAGCATTTTTAACTAATTCTTTTTGTACAATATTAGATACCACTCCAATATTAACTTTAGCTTCATATTTATCTTCAAAATAACTATTTATCTCTTTAACTTCATTTCCTTCTAAAGACTTATCAATACGTACACTAACTTCATCATCTGTTTTAGAAACAGCACTAGCATCATACCCTAACTCTTTAATATCTGCTTTAATACCTTTAACAGTCATCTTTTGATCACTAACAATTGTAACAGAAGTACCTGATTTATAATCAATTCCAAGATTTAATCCCTTAACTCCAATAATTACTCCACCAACTATAATAAGTATTAAAGAACAGAATATTGCAATTCTCTTATGAGCAAAAAATGAAATATTATGGAATCGATTTGGTTTTACCTCTTCATTCTTATTAACATCAGGAATATCTTCATTACGTACGTTTATAAATAAACGAACTTTATCATTAAAGTAATCTGTTTTAACAAACATCTTTAATAAACATCTAGTTAAGAATACCATTGTAAACATAGTAACTAATACAGTAATAATTAACATAGTTGCAAAACCTTTAATACTAGATTCTCCAAATATAAACATAATAATAGCTACAATCAAAGTAGTAAGATTAGAATCTAATATAGCACTAAAACTTTCCTTAGATCCCTCTCTAAACGCATTAGGTAAACTTTTACCCTTCAATAATTCTTCACGTATTCTAGCAAAAGTAATAACATTTGAATCAACTGCCATACCTATACCTAATACTAAAGCTGCAATTCCAGGTAAAGTTAATACTCCACCTACAACCCAGAATACTCCAAATACTAAGAATGTATAAATCATCATAGATACACTAGATATAAATCCTGCAAAATGATAAATTACCATTAATAATAACATAATTGCAACAATAGCAATAATACCAGCTGTTAAAGTAGTTTGTAATGTCTTCTCCCCAAATGATGCACCAACTGTAGTAGATGATAATTCAGTTAACTTACTTGGTAAAGAACCACTATTAATCAAATCTACTAAATTACTAACTTCTTCTTGTGTAAATTTACCTTGAATAATAACATCACTAGCAAATCCTTGTGATACAGTAGCAGCACTTAAACAATTGGAACCACTAGTACCACATGAACTACCTTCTTTTTCAAAACTATCTGTCATCTGATTATAATCTAACCAAATTACAATATAATTATTTCCTTCCCCACGTTCACTAATCTCTTTAGTAACTTCATAAAATTTATCTTTATCTTTTATAGTTAAAGCCACAGCCGGATTACCAGAAGAATCTTGTCCAATTTTAGCCTTACCAGCTTGTAATACTTCACTAGTCATTAATAAATTATCTTCGACATCACGGAATGATAAAGTTGCTACTGTAGATAATTGACTACGTGCTTCATCAGGATTCTTAACTCCCGCTAATTTAACCCTAATTTTATCATTACCTTCAATAATAATTTCAGGTTCACTAACTCCTAAACTATCTATTCTTTTACTTAAAGTTTTATAAGTAGCAGTTAACTTACTACTATTCATCTTAGAACCATCTATAGATTCTGCTTTATAAAGTATTTCAAATCCTCCTTGTAAATCTAAACCAAATTTTAAATTTTTAAAAAGAGGAATAAAAGAAAAACTAATCCCAACAACTAATAGTATTAACATAATCGTTCGAATTATTACTTTACTCTTTTTATTTTTTTTCTCTTTCTTTGCCATTTCCCTCACCTCATATTATTTCATTGTCTTCTACTATAGTCTGTGTCTGTTTAGCTACAAGTCTCTTACATTCAAGATTCATAATATCACTAACAATATCTGATAACATTAAGTTCTTACCAGATTTCCATTTATCTTCTAGTAAGAAATTCCAAATATCCATTTCTTGAACTTTTGGATAGCCAAGTCTATGAAACTCAACCTCTTTTGCTTTAAGAGCTGGACGCACTCTATCAAACAATTCTTTTAAAGATTGAAACTCATAATCCATAAAAGTCACATCCCTTTTGAATCAATATTATTATATCAAATAAAAACAAAAATGAAAGCACAATTCTAATAAAAAACAAAAAGACTCATTCTGAATCTTTCTTTTTTGCTCTAGGAAAGCTATGATAATAAACTTCTTTTAATCTATCAGTCGTTACATGAGTATAAATTTGTGTAGCCTTTATACTTTCATGTCCTAATAATTTTTGTACAGTTAATAAGTCACACCCTGCATTTAATAAATGAGTCGCAAAACTATGACGAATCATATGTGGAGATATATTTTTATGTATACCTGTCTTTTGAATTAATTGATTTAAAATGTAACGTACACCTCTCTCAGTTAATTGTTCACCATGTTGATTTAAAAATAAGTAATCTTCTTGCTTCTTATTAAGTAATAAATATCCATCTTGTAAATACCGTTTTAAAGCCTCTTCACAGTATTCCCCATATGTTACAAACCTTTCTTTATTACCCTTACCAAGAATTAAAATACTACGTCTTCCAAGATCGATATCTTTTACTTTAATATTAACTAACTCTCCTACTCGTACTCCCGTAGCATATAACATTTCTAATAATAAAGCATCTCTTTGCCCTATAGGAGTAGATAAATCAGGTACTAAAAATAATTCTTCTAGTTCATTATATTCAAAATACCTAGGTAATTTCTTACTCTTCTTAGGTCCATTAACTAAAGAAAAAACATTACTCTTAACAATCCCTTCATTAGCCATATATTTATAAAAACCACGTAATGAACTAAGTTTACGATTAATAGATGTATTATCATCTTTTTTTTCATCTTTTAAATACATTAGGAAAAACCGTAAATCACTATATTCAACAGTCCTATAATCTAACCCTTCTCTTTTAATAAAAACCAAATACTCAACAATATCATTATGATAATTTAAAATTGTATATTCAGAATAATTCTTTTGATACTTTAAATACTCTAAAAACGAATCTAAATCTGTATTAATTATTTTTTCTTCATTATTCATTATTATCAACCTACTTCTAATTTGATTATAACAAATAATAAATAAAAGACCACAAAAAAATAGGAATAATCCTATCTTCTAGTACTACCATGTTTACCATCTTCTTCAGGATTATCATAGTCTCCAAACGATATTTGATTTTTATCAGTTATCATACCTAAAAAAGCATCTACTTTTGAACAACGCCATTTATAAAAACTTTCATAACCCTCAACAGACGAATTAAAGTAACCAATAGCACTCATACAACTAAAAATATTTCTCAAACGGAAATAACTAACATAAAGTGGTTCTCCATCACTTTTAAAACCCGAAGAACATCCCTTTAAAATTTCACACCAAACACCAAAGTTATTGGCATCATCGTCTGAAGTATGAAAAGAATTAACAAAATAATTTCTCGCAAACTCAAACATTGAATCAGCATTTTTGCTTTCTCCTATTTTCCTACTAAATTCAGTGCAAATTTTTTTGATATTAGTAACACATTCTCTGCCTTTAATATTTCCATTATCTAAACGATACTTAGCAGCCGCACGAAGATCACTAACTAATTCATTGCTTTTTTCGCCCAAAACAGTATCTAACACAAATATATTGTTGCTATCACGACAATAAATTAAATACCTATCAACATATCCATTATCACCATCAACACATTGTAAGTTACCCTCATAATCAAGAGTAAACAAATCCATTGCAGCCAAGCTATCAGTTCTATGTAAAACTTTTAATTCTTCCCTTCCATTTTCTACAGCACATTCCACCAAATAACATTTACTCACAAATACCCCTCCATAATTGCCTGTATTATAGCATAAAACCTCTTAAATGTCTACAAATAATTACTCTTCTTTATAATCACACGAAGAACATTTTATAACA
>CACZGA010000045.1 GCA_902780585.1 uncultured Erysipelotrichaceae bacterium
TCAATAGTTTTACCGGGATTAACACAAGGACATTCCCCATTACACTTTTGTATTCTTTTAATGATTGCATTAACAACTTTTTTATTAGGGTTTAACTACCACCCTTCTTTAATAAGATATTTCATTTTTAAATCTTTTCTTCATTAGTACTATAAATTCTATTCTTCTGTTCAACTTTTCTAGGATTACTATAAGCACTTACTGGTCTCAAATCTTTTCTACCCCATCTTTCGATGTATTTAGTTTTTCATTTAAATAATTTTCAATTTCAGATTTTTGTTTATCTGATAATTTATTTATATGAGATAAAATAATCTCATCATTTGTAGTATTACGAAGTTCTTTATTAAAATAACACTCACATAAATAACGTAAATATACAGCTTCTTCTATAGTCGGAAAAGATTTCAAATAGAATCGTTGTTTTTTATATGTAAAATCTACTTTCCAATTATTTCTTTTTTTATCAAAAGAAACTCCACGAACTCCTGAAGTGCAAGATTTTTTCTTCTTTAAATTACACATATTTTCTTGTAAAGTAACAATTCTAAGATTTTGTTTCCTATTATCGGAAGTATCACCTGAAATATGGTCAACTTGCATCTGTTCTGGATTTCCTACAACTAATCTATGAAAATAGATTCGTTCTGATTTTTGATTTCCTGTAAATAAATATGGTTTATCCAACTTAAATACTGTTCTCCATTTTTTGTTTCCTAATTTATCAACATCATCTAAATCTATTTTAAATGTTGTTACCAAGTTTCCATGCGAATCATACGTATCAATTTCTGCATAGTCATTATATTTTCTAATTTCATTAGGATCGAATACTCCTCTTGGAGAATTATCTAAAAATTTACCATATTTTTTATATTGTTCTCTGTGTTTTTCACATAAATAATCTCCGTAAGCTTTGTTCATACAAACTTTTTTAAGTTCTGAACTCACGCCACATACACTACAATGACAAATTCCTTTTTTTCTCATATAAAAATAATTAATTTAAACAAAATAAGGGAATGGACTATACCACAACCCAAAAACATCTGGGCTCCTTTTGGTAGTCTCTGAAACCCTGCAACATTGTTAAATTTATTATTTTTGATAGTCTATCAAAATTATTTGACGCATTTTAACAATTATTAACAGTGTCTGCTGATTATCAAACATTAATTATGTCTACGAGTTTTCAGCAATTTATAGGTTTTCTTATATAATTACTTATATAAGGGGCATTTAGTTTACCCGATAATTCTTGTCCAGTAGTCTATATTATTACTTTTACATATAGGACATTCCTTAATTGGTGCATTTACAACATGTCCACAATCTTTACATTCACTTATAGGAATATTAAAAGTAAAATAATTAGTCCCATTTTCTATTGCAAAATCTATTAAATGTAGATATTGTTGCTTAGATAAATGGGCATCTAGATTAGCGTGCAACGCTTGGCCTCCGTCCATATATGGAGCTACTTGTCTGCCATGAAGAATAAATTTATCAAGTATAGAAGTATTATCCCAAGGATTATAAAAATATGAATTATATAAATTTTGATTTTCTGGTACCCAATATCCTGCTTTTTTATCTGCCTCATATAACTTTACTGCCAAATTTTCTCCAGGAATAGCCTCACTATTAAATAAAAAAGGTCTTTTCTTATCTCTGATAGAATGTAATTTGTTCTGTTCTTTAATAGTCCCACAAATCAGTCTTAAGAAATCTATATACTCTGGATTATTAGAAATTTTCATACCTAAAAATTGAGCAGCTTCACAATATCCTATAATTCCAATAGTAGAATAAAGTTTTTTCATATAGATATATCCACCATTTGAAGGAGCAAACATTCCTTTATCCTCTAAATCATAAAGCATTGTTTTATATGCAATATGATATTTATATACTCTTTCTAATATAGAAATAAGATATTCTTTTAAAGAATTATAATCTCTTGGATTACCACCTCTTTGTTTAAACCAATCCTGAACAATCCTATTAATATTCAAAGTTATTACATTACAAGAACCTGTCATAATTCCTTGTAAGCCATTTATACTACTAAAAGTGTTTTCTTGTATTTCATTGAGTACTCTGCAACACGATGCTAATGCTGATGGATTATCAGAAAGATAACAGAAGAAACTTCCACCTTTTGCCCATTCTTCAGCGCATAATTCTTTATATTCTTTATCAATTACATCTTTACCATCATGTACCATAGCAATAGTTGTAACTGGAAAAGTAAGTGGTTTAATAAGTCTCAATTCTCTATGAAGTTTCATAAACATTCTCTGAAGAGTATCTATTGCTTTCCATTCAGGCTGTGTTCCGTCTGGGTAATAGAAATCTTCAAATAAAGACTTAAAATACGTCTTATCATAATAAGAAATGTTACTAAAGGGGCTGTTGTAGCTTCTATTGCCTGCAGGCTGGTTTACCCCGTATATAAATTGTTTCATACCTTTCCTAATAGCCCTTTCAATAGTCATAGGATTAAGACAATGTTGTGAGGTTACTTCTACATCAAGTTTGTCGTACCAATTAGGGCCATATTCAGCAATTATATAATAATTTAATGCTATAAGATATTCACCAAGAGCTATTGCACCCTTAGCTTGTGCTGACAATAAAAATGTAAGATTAGTTACTTGTCCACTAAAAGATTGTATATCATTAGGAGGACTAGGAGTTACTCCATCAATTTTTCCGACACCTTCTGACATCAATGGATAAAGAGATGCTGCCATACAATAGGGTTTTAGAACGGGAGAAGAAGCTTCATCATGGGTATATATAATCCAATCTTCAAGATCTTTAATATACTGTTTACCAAGATCATTATTAGGATACAACTCATTGAGTTTATCCTTCATTCTTTGCCTTTGAATCCTTCTATTAGTAACCTTATAAACTTCTCCTTCAAGATTAGCTACATTTTTCATTGTAACATTGGCATTAGCATCAGTCTCAGATGCAGTAGACGCATTTTCTCCAGAATTGGTATATTTATCCATATAGTCAATTCTTTCTCTGATAAACCTTGCTTGCTTATGTTCTAGACGATATGTTTGATAACAGTCAGCTATTTCTCCATAATCTAGGTTTCTAAGAGTCTCTATTACTTGGTCTTGAATATCTTCAATATTCATGTTATCCCAAACTTTTACAGAATTAACTATTTCATCATAAATATCTTCATTTACATTATATCCAATAGAATTAAATGCTGCTTTTATAGCATTTTTGATTTTATTTGGATTAAAAATTTCTTTTTGTCCATTACGTTTTATAATTTTCATAAAAATATAATAAAGGTTTAATAAATAATTATTTATCTACTATTTTTACAATAGCTGTGAATATTAAATATATTCATTAAACCTTTTAAATCAAAATTTTTATTTAATAAATTTATTGTATGATTGTGATATTTTATTATAAGTAGTTTCAGATTCTTCATAAAACGGATCTTTTGCAAATAATCCTTCAGTTAGTCCTTTCAAGTCTGTTTCTATTATACCACAATTAACAAGTATTTGTCCAAATCTCCAGTCTGGGAATTTTTCTATAAATTTATCTAACTTAGAAATGATTTTTCTATTATATTCTTGTCTATTCATACTCCAAGTATATCACTAATTAACAATGTTTTTTCAAACACATTAAAAGAATCCTTCTTTCTAGAATCAGTTAATATTTGAGTAAAGCTATTATACACGTCATACATAGAAATTTGTTGATTACCTTCATAATAATAATCAGAATCCTCTTTTTCAAATAAGAGTTTATAAGCATCAATTGGAGTAGAACATGCAATTTTTACTTTACCATAATGATTATCATATGAATAGTTTATACAATTTCTAATCCATTTTCCTAAAGATTCGTTAATGTTATATTCACTACATTCAAACTCCATTTCTAGAAGTTTCTTTAGTTGAGCGGCAGTATCATCAGTTTGTTCAATAATCCTATCAAGAGGTTTGAAGTCAATAGCTGTTTCAGATTCTAAATCTTGACAAGCTAATAAAGATGGATTAAAGACTGCCATATTTGTACAAACACATCGTTCTTTTGCGTGGAAAAACTTAACAACTGGCTTTCTTACATCTAGTCCATAAACCATTCCAATAACTTCACGATGTTCGTCGTTATTTATTTTCAAAGTTTCTGGAAGTAATGCTTCAATAGTTACTCTATTATAAGTAATATCTTCGGTACTAATATTTCCTTCTCCAGTATAAGTTATTTGAGACGGAGTAACAGCATTTATTCTAAAATCTTTAGTTAATTTACTAACTCTTTCTAAAAAAGGTTCTACATAAGCAGCAGTTGGGAAATATTCTCTATTTTTTATTCTAGTCGCTCTTCCTGCGAGTAATTCATTTAATTTTAGTTCCATTTATACAAAAAAATTATTATAATTTCTAATTCCTACTTCTTCTTTATATTTTTTACACTTTTCTACTATGAGTCTAAAATTTGCAATATCTAATTCTGATAGATTATCTATTGTAAAATATCCACGATCATTTGTTATGACTTCAAGTGTGTTTCCATTACGTGACAACATTCTAAATTGAATTATCTTATAAGGATCTCTTTCCACTTCTACACCACAAAAGACTGTTGAAAATACATCAATTATATATTTACTATCCATAGCTGATTCTATAAAATTTATAATATCTTCCATGGAAGGTTTAATATTTTCCATATACTTATTTATTAAAATTTATTAACTATAATAAGCTTCATTAATTTTATCTTCGATTATTTCAATATCTTTATTTCTATATTTTTTCCAATTCTCTATAACTGCTTCTTTATTGGAACTAGGGCTTGCACCAAGATATACATTAAATGAAAACTTATTTAAGTTACTATTCCAATTAAAGAATTTTCCTGCCATATCTAAGAACTTAAAAAATATATTCTGAATATCCTCATAACTATCTTCTGAAAATGTTAAATCAAAATTTTCAGAAAAATATTTTCTCAATTCATTTTTTAAATTCTCAGGTCGAATATAACTTCTATATCCATCATCTACATATTTTTCAGTTATAGGATCTTCACAATAGTTTTTAAGAATTTGTATTATATCTAAAAGATTTTTTTGTTCATCGAGATTATAACTATAGATATAATTATTACAAATATCTTCAGTAATTTTTCTAGGAAGATAATAAAATTCATAAGGTTTAGGCCCTTCTTTATAGTTTTTATTTTCTTTAATAAAATCTTCCCATTCTATATGAGGAACAGCATACGAATATAATTCTTTTATACATTCATCTACTGCTTTACTTATTACTTCATTTCTATTCATAATATCATTCTGATTTAATAAAAAATTCACATTCTTTTTCCCACAAAGCCATCATAAAATAAATTCCACAATCATTTTCTTGATAACTTTTACATTTAAAACATTTTTCTAATAATTTATCTGATTTATTCATTATAAATTTTCAAAAGTTCCTATTGTTCTAATATCTCCAATAAATAAATCATATGATACCCCGTAAGCATTTGAGATATAATTCATTTGACTATAATCCGAATCACCAAAGAGACTTAATACATTTCTATAATCAAATTTCCTACAAGAATTAAGATTGTTAGAATGTAAATCACCTTTTATTACGTGAATATTTTCTCCTGTCATTTGTTCTCTATCCATCCAATCTCTTAAAAGAGTGCTAGTGGAATCATTAAGATTAAGAGGCATTGGTTTTTTCATAAATTGTCCATCTTTACCATGAAGCACCAAATAACGATGAGCACCTACACTAAATACACCATAATATCTATCAAAAACAGTAAAAGGAATATTAGGAAAATATGATTGAGTAGCGTATTGTAATGCTTTAATCGCAAAGTAGTCAGCATATCCACCATGATTACCTTCTGGAACTGCATATATTTCTACGTTATTACATAGGCTTTGAATATCTTCAATAAAATGTAACATATGTTTAATAAATACATTAAATTGTTGTTTATTATCCATATTTTGAGGCATTACATGATCTCGTCTAGCGGTCATTCCATCCATTCCATCTAAATAGTCCCCTAATAAGTTAATAACTACTTTTTCAAAAGCTCCTAATTTACTTACTCTATTTACTAATTCTTCTAATCTATGAGCAAATTCAATTTCATTCCATTCATTATTAAATAAGCTAGTAGAAGATAAAGCTGCTCCTACATGAGTATCAGCTATATGTAAAACAAGTGTTTTTCCGGTATGATAACATGGAGTATAAGTTTTAGGTTGATAATTTCCATCTATTGTGAAATGAAAATCTTTAGCATATTTAAGAGAATTTAATTCTGTAGCTAACTTATTAATTAATTTATTAGCTTCAGATAATTGGTCTTTCTCAATTCTTCTGAGAACATTATTCTCTTTAATGCGATTTTGTCTTTCAATTAATTCTTCTTCAGTAAGAGTTTCAAGAATATGTTGTGGAGCTAAGTCATACTTATAAATATTAAATGCTCGTAAAATTCTTTTAAAATCTACAAAAGAATATTGAGGAAATTCTCTAGAAACTATTTTAGCAGTTAGATTAGCACCATAAGTACTATATAAACTATAAATAATTTCCATCTCTTTTGGAGTTAAAGTGCCTCTAAAAGTTGGTCTATTCTTTTTAAAGATTTCAAATGTATATGAAGTAATATTTCCGTCATCGTCACGTTCAACATTAGTAATTGCTCTATCGTCTGTATCTACAGATTCTATTTTAGACTGAACTTTTTTAACTCTATTATATTCATCAAGAAATTCTTTAATTAAGTCTGTAGAAATATTGTTTGAATTAACAATAATTTGTTTATTATTATACCAATATTGAAGTTTTCTTTTACTATCTTTTAAGGAAGATAAACCTTTTAATTCTTTTATTAATTCTTTTACTTTTTTCTCACTTATTTTATTCATTTTTCAATGTTTTACAAATGTGTTTAAACGAAAAATAGCTAATTAGGATAGATTTCCTAATTAGCTATTATATGTTATAGAGTTAAAGATCTTAATTACTCGGCAGAATAATATCCAAATACCAGAATTTTGCATGGCTGTGTTCCTTTTGAGGGAACATAATTAACTTTTGCATACAAAGAGTTCTTTTCCTTAAGACGTGTTTCAATAAACAAATCAACACCTACATGATTATCAACAATAAACTCTTTTGCAGCAGCTTCAGCAGCTTTAGAAGTCTTTTCAGTAAAGAGTTCTTCACCAGTATCCTGAGCGCGACCTACATAAACTCTTATTGGAGTATGAGTACGAGCTTCATATTTAGGCTTCTCTACCTTATAAGGACGTTCACGAGAGTCAACAACTGCACTTTGCAATACAATAAATGCTCCATCATTAGGCATAGTAAACTTCTTCTTCTTCAAATAATTCTGCATCCATTCCTTAACATTATCATCGTTTGTTGCATTTTCCTTAGCCCACTTTTTATATGCCTGAGTAGCGTCTACACGAAGATTAAGGGGAGCTGCGTTACGGATTGCTTCATCTTTGGTCTTGCCAAGTACTTCACTTTTCTTAAAAATTGTTTGAACCATAATAAAAATTAATTAATTTTTTTTCATTTTCATTCAGATATACATCTGACATAAAGAATTATCTACTGAAATTAATTAATTATCTCCTTCTCTAACTGGAGAAGTAATATAAATATATAATTAAAAATAAAAAGTCAAAATAAAAATTTTATTTTTAACATTTTTTTAAAATGGAATATAAGTTTTGAGTATTGAAACTACTTTATCCAAAATCTGTTTACCTTCAAAACCAAAAGTAGGAAAACTATGTTCTTGATAAGAGAAATCATCACAAACAATTGCTAACCCCTTTATAAAGTCATCTGGAAGATTTAGTTTTTCATTTAACTTATAAAGTAAATAATAAGGAGACATATCTGGATTTTTTGGCTTATTTTTTTCTACAATATAACATATAAGTGAGATTAAAATAAGTTTTTGCTCAAAACTATTATAGTCTTTAGTATTAGGAATATTTAAATATCCTAAACTAAAGTGTTCTGAATAAAATTTTTTTAGCTCTTCATACTTCATCTAAGTCATCTATTGTATTTATACAACAATTTCCTAAAAGTTCATTTAAACATTTAATAAATGTATCAACATCTTTATTAATCATTGCCATAGTTAAATCCTTTTTTATTTGAAGTGGATGTCTTCCAGAACAAGTATTCCATTTAAACTCTCCAAAAGATGCGTTTCCAATAAACTTAGGAACAGAATTAAACTTTTTCCAATCTATACTTTCAAGTCTTTCTAAAGTTTTTATACTAATATCATTAGTAAGAAAATCTACTATTGTATTATAATTAGAATATTTTAAAGCCAATTCATTTGCTTTTGAAACTTTAATTTTGTGATCAAAACTCATAACCTTTAACTTGATTAAGATACGCTACTGTTTTCAATAAAAATAATGCTTCTTTCCACCCACTCATAAATAATTTTGAAGTCATTGGATATACTAAAGTATTATATTCTGGAATTGTGGATACTACCAAGAAATTTCCCTTAGTCTTAGCATTTTCAACATTGTAAAACTTTTTAGCACATAATTTAATTAGCCAAGAATAAAAAGCTATTTCACGTTGATAGCTAAAGTATTCTGGGTCAAATTGAACAGCAGGACGACTTGTTGTTTTTAAATCATTAACTGTAATAATATCTTCTTCTTTATCTATACTAAAATTATCTAATTTAGCTTTCAATTTATATACTTTTGGTTCATACCCTGGTATTTCCATTTGAATATCCAACAAAATAGTTTTCTCGTTACCTGTAATTGGAGTATCCAGAACCCCAGTAGGATGAAGTAAATTTTGAATGTCTTTATTCTCATTTAATGTTTTTAAACAATTATTTAACAACTCAAAATTCCTTTCATCAGTATATATGCGTTTTTTATTACCCTCTTTAAAAGGATTATTTGTCTCATAAATAAACCTATCTCTCCAATAAGGCTCTGCTTTTTGCCTAAATTCTTTAAGTCTATTAAAAGTAAGTTTATCTTTATAATATCCAATTATATAAGACATACTTTTAATTTCATCATCAGTAGGTGTAGTTCCATCAGTTTTATAAAGAGCATCTGCCATTAAACCTGCTTTAGCGGTAGGTTTATATACTCCTTCTATTACCTCATAATCCTCTGACTGCAAGCACATAGTATGAATAAGACTACCTGTCTCAAAACTGCTGTTATATACTTGTGGAATACCCTCAAAGAAAGCTTTAGCACCATCCTTCTTCAGAACTCCTAAACGTGAGTTACTAATATAATTTTTAGAATATTGATCCCCAAAATATATTTCATCACTTATATCTTCTAATCTTAAAGATTCTAATATCGGAGTTATTTTAATTTGTTTAATTAGATCTTTATCTATAGTCATTTAAAATATAATTTAAAATTTTTAAAGATCTCAGACTCTCTAGCTAAATTATATACCTCTTCAATTTCATCATAATTTAA
>CACZGA010000046.1 GCA_902780585.1 uncultured Erysipelotrichaceae bacterium
TCGGAGATGAATATTTTAAATAATAGTAATGCTCGGAAAGCGGGACGTTATTATTGGCTTGCTTCACCTTATCGTGCCGACGGATTTTCTGCTGCTGTTAACTATGTGAGTGCGGATGGTAGTATGCGTTATGACTTTGTCAACTATGATCATGGTGTGCGTCCAGCAATTTCATTGAAACCAGGCATTACGTATTCAACTGGTGATGGTTCTATGGCTAATCCTTATGTAGTTTCTACTAATTAAATTAAGGCAGCTTGGCTGCTTTTTTTTGTTTACTTATTCTATTTTTAATTTTATAATGTTATTAGATAGAATAGGAGGTGTATGTATGTGGTGGCGCCGCTTTAAAAGGAAACAACGGTTTCGTCGTAAAAAGCAGATTACATATTTACTTCTATTGGCTTTAATGTTTAGTATGAGTCTTGGATATGCAGTATTAAATACTTCTTTAAATATAAGTGGAATATCTTCTTTAGCTAACGCTAAGTGGGATATACATTTTGATAATATAGTTGTAAAAGAGGGAAGTGTTGCACCAACAAATGCTGCTACTATTACAAATGATACAACTGTAGCTTTTTCGGTTACATTAGAAAATCCAGGAGATTATTATGAATTTAATATTGATGTAGTGAATGCTGGAACTATTAATGCCATGATAGATACCATTTCAATACAACCAGTTCTAACAGTAGCTCAACAAAAATATTTAGATTACATAGTAACTTACTCTGATAGAACAGAACTAGCAGAAAATCAAAGATTAGATGCTGGGACTAGTGAAACTTTAAGAAATGTACAAGAGGATGAGGATGCGGAAGATGTAAATCACCCACCAAAATTATATAATGTTTTAAAAGATGCGGCTGAAGAGAGAACTTATGCAAGAGAGTATACAGGTTCACATAAAGATTCTTTTACCCAAAATCCTAGCAATAAAATATATCATATGTATGCAGATAGTGATACTAATGGAACAGCAATACTTGATAAAAATAATGTAGTTTTTGCAGGTCATTGTTGGCAAATGGTTCGTACTACTGATACTGGTGGAGTTAAGATGATATACAATGGGGAAGCAGTAGATAACCAGTGTTTATCTACGCGTGGAACACATGTGGGATATGCATCTGGGACAAGCCTATTATTAAATTCTAGTTATTGGTATGGAACTGATTATACTTATGATAGTACTACTAAAACATTTAAAATTAGTGGTACAACAGAGCAAGCAACATGGAATGAAACAACAGGTCCAGGACTAGTTGGAAAATATACTTGTAAATCAACTAGTGTTGATGGAACATGCGCAACCTTATATTTAGTAGAATCTTATTATGATACAACAAGTGCTTATGTAATATCATTAAACTCAAATTCCAATTATTCACAATTTGGAACTTTACAATTTAATGCAAGTTCTAATTCATCAACCTATGTTGGATACATGTATGGAGATGTTTATGCATACAGTACAACAAGTGGAACAACAAGCCAAAGCTTTACAGCAACACAAACTATGTTACAATTTACATATTTAAGAACATCATTCTGGTATGCTCAAGCAATCGATTATGGTACTTTAACTGCTAATAGATATTCATTAGTTAGCCCATATCAGGTAAGTTCTACTTCTGACTATCCAAATTTAGTTGAAAAATATACATTTGGAAGTTCAAACCAAACAAATACAGCTACAAGTGTTTATTATATTGCAGGAGTTAATAATACAACAATGTATTATAAACAACTACAAAGTGGTAACTTATTGTCTGCTTATGAACCGATAGTATTTGGAGATTCCATTCGTGACAACGGAGATGGTACATATACCATTAATAATCCAACCAATGTGACATTATCTGATTGGTATACAAATTATGCAAATTATAAAGAAAAATATACATGTAGTGATAGTAGTACAACATGTGCTTCTCCAAGATATACTACAGCAACAACATCCACGAACTACACGTATATAAATGCAGGTGAGAAGATAATGATTGGAAAGACAAGAAGTGGATTAACTCTTACGGATACATTGTTAGTAAGAAAAGATGAACTAGTTATTAATTCAAGTAATTATAGTGATTATAAATATACATGTAATACAGATAGTGCTACATGCACAGAAGCAACACTTCGAATGATATCTGGATATAGCACAACAGGATATAACTATGCTCCAAATCATTATTATGGTAGTAGCGTAACATGGGATGGAACCAATTATACATTGGTAGATCCAATAGAAATTGAAAACTATAATAATATGAATAATATTTCTACACATCACTATATGTGTGTATCGGAAGGACTCAAAACATGTGCGACAGTAGCTTATGTGTATTATTATACTGGCTCAGGAACAATGTATTATATAACATTAAAAGATGGAGTTACAACGGTTGCAAAAGCTTTAGAAGGTATGTTTACTAAAAACACGACTAGTTCTACTATAAAAAACGCTATAGAAGCATGGTATAAACATTTTTTATTAGAAGATTATGATGATTATATAGAAGATACAATATTCTGTAATGATAGAAGTATAAGAGCATTAAATGGATGGGATCCAGATGGTGGAATGACAAATGCATATCTACAATTTAAAGAATATATTGTCATAAGTGATTTAAGTTGTACAAACACAACCGATCAATTTAGTATAAGCAATAATAGTGCAAAATTAACATATAAAGTAGGATTGATGTCAGTTCCGGATATGAACATTTTAAATAATATTAACGCTCGAAAAACAGGACAATGGTATTGGCTTGCTTCGCCTAGCTATTTCCTCAACAACGACGCTCTCGGTCGTCTCGTGAACTCGAGCGCTAGTATGAGCAACGGCGTAGTCTACGCCAAGGACGGGGTGCGTCCGGCAATTTCATTGAAACCAGGTATTACATATTCAACTGGTGATGGTTCTATGGCTAATCCTTATGTGGTGGATACTGATTAAAAGAATGAGTTATAAAACTTGTTCTTTTTTTGTTTTTATTTTATAATAATGATAGATTAGTGAGGATGGTAGTATGGCTAAAAAAAAGAAAACTGATAATATTCAAAAGAAGAGAGAAATGGATAGAGAGACCCTTGAAAATACAATGAGAATACGTATTGATCGTGAGAGAATTGAGGATTCTGAATCTTTAGATACTAGTTTTTTAGAAGGTAGAGCTCATAAGAGGGTTCAAAATAATAAGACTGCTAAGGAAAAAATATTAATTGAGAAAAAGCCTACTATATCTTTTCCTTTTTTTAAGATTATAAAAATATTATTACTTATTATTCTATTAGTTGGCGTTGTAGTTTTAAAAAATAATATTGATAATAAAAAAGAAAAAGTTGTTGATTATGATGTGCCTAAAGAAGAGGTACCAGTAATTGATAATAATTATTTATTTGTAGGGGATTATCATACTAATAATTTTAATTTTGAAGAGTTTGATTTAGATTATCATTATGTAAAAGTTGGTGATGAGGATTTTACTATTTCAAAAGTATTAGATTCTATGAATGAGTCTATTTATAGATATAATCCATCTATTGTGTTTTTAGAATTAGGAATAAATGATATATTAGATGAAAGAGATACTGATGATATAGTAAATGATATGGAAAAGGTTATTAAAGGTATTTTAGATAATAGACCTTATGCCAAAGTATATGTTGAATCTATTTATCCTATTAATAAAGATGTAGAAGATTTTGATTCAGATTATGAAGATATTGAAGAATCTACTTTAGTAGAATTTAATAAAAGAATAAAAGAATTGTGTGAAACATTAAAAGTATCTTATTTAGATATTTATAGTGAATTAAGTGATGATGATCATTTAATAGAAAAATATACGGATGATGGAGTTACTTTAAATACTTTGGGGTATGAAAGAGTATTTAAAATTATTCGTAATGTGGTAGATGAAGAGAAATGAGAGAGAAATTAAGGGAACATAAATTATTTTTTCTAGTTTTATTATTGTTAGTTTTAATTCTTTCTTATGCTGGATTATCTATTTATAATGTCTATTCATTAAAAAGATATGATGAGGAGTTTTTACCTAATACTTATTTAGAAAGATTTGACATGACTTCTTATACATTTGAGCATGCTCATGTTAAGATTGATTTTTATGAGGATTATATACTAGATAAAAAAATAGTATTAGAGGCTAATTCTAATCCTTATGAATATACATTAAAAGAATTGGGAGTTTCTGTAGATCAAGAGAGAACTATTGAGCAAGTACGTAAATATCAAAAATCTCTTGGTTATAGTAAAAAACTTATGATTGTTAATAATAATATACAGAAAACTTTTCCTTTTCTTTATAAAGTAGATACGGAGGTATTACAGAATGTCTTGTTAGAATTAAGAAATAAAACTTCTGTTGAGGCCGTAAATGGTTTTTTTGATGTGTCAGAAGGAGTACATTATAATTCTGGGGTTAATGGATTTAATTTGGATATTCAAGAAAATGTACAAACTATTGTGGATTTTGTTTCTAAGGGGATAACTGAAGGTTCTACTGTTAAATTGGTGGGAGAAGAAGTGGCGGCACAGGCTAATGAAAGTTACAAAGCTATTGATACGATGACTTCATCTTTTGTTACTACTTTTATGCCTTATTCTTATTATAGAAATATTAATTTAAATACAGCTTTGAATTATATTAATGGTACTATATTAGAACCGGGTGAAGTGTTTAGTTATTGTAAAACAGCAGGACCATTTAATAGAACTGGTTATGTATTCTATTATGAGTTTGTTGGTAATGGTGTTTGTCAGATAGCAACAACCACTTATAATGCAGCTTTATTAGGTGGTTTAGAAATATTAAAGAGATATCCACATGCTAAGAAGAGTTTATATGTTGCGGGAGGATTAGATGCAACAGTAGCAAGTTATTCAAGTGGTTGGTGTGTAGATATGCAGTTTAAAAATACATATGATTATCCAATTTATATTAAGGCTTATTCTGTAGGTGATCAAGCACATGTTGAATTTTGGTCTAACCATGATGCTAAGAAAGGTTTAGAATATACTACTTCTTCTACAAAAATTGGAGTAAGAGGATATAGAACATTCTTACATACATGGAAAGATGGAGAAGAAATTGATGTACAAAAAATTACAGATACTTGGTATACAGAAGAGTAAAATAATAATGAAAGAGTAGTGATTAGAATGAATACTGATGAAAATGTTCCTATAATATATTGTTCACGTTGTGGAGCAGAAATGAAGAGTAATTCTCGTTATTGTATGAAATGTGGTAATTTAAATTATGAACATGGTGCTAATGAACAGATGCGTAAATATATAAAAGATAATAAGAAAAAATCATATCAAGTTGGTTCTGGTAAATTTATGGTTGATAATAATAATTCAGAAGTACAAGTAAATATTGCTAATAATACAGGGAATACAATATTATGCTTTTTAATAAATAATTGTATTTTTATAGCAGCTTTAGTTATTAGTTTTTTACTATGTTGTCGTGGGGATTTTTCTATTAAACATATTATTTCTTCATATTTTCCATTAGTAATAATAATATTATCAGTTTTATTTTTATATACTTATTCACTTGAACTTATTTTTATAAAAAGTAATAAAAGATGGTGGGGAGCACTTATTCCTTTTTATAATATATTTGTATTAAGTGATATTGTTTTTCGTAAAAAATGGTTAGGTTTAATTACTTTTATTCCAATTGTGGGTATTATTTATTTATTAGTTTTATTATATAGGTTAGGTACTAAGTTTAATTATAATGGAATGCTTACTATTATATTATTTGGAGCTTATTTACCTATTATTGGTTTTGGTAATCATCTTTATGAGGGGCATCAGTTTGTACCAAGTAATGCCAAGAATTATGTGGAAAAAGAATATGGTCGTAAGAAACTTACTTTTTGTTCTATCTTAATTTGCTTTTTAATAGGATCAGGAATGTTTGCATATTTAAATTATGCTCATATGAAGAGTGGGGCTTATGCGGTTAAAAACTATTATTATGTTTATGCAGGAAAAAGATTTGCTAAAAGAGTAGATGAAAAATTAGATAAGAATGAAGTACAATGTTATGGAGGTTCTTACTCAGCTGAAAATGGGGTATATTATTTTGAATATTATACAATTGGAAAAGTTGTTGTTTTACCTTTATACTTTTTAAGAGAACCTATTGCTGGTTATGTAAAAGTAGTTAATGTAAATGGAGAATCTACGTATTATGTTAGTTTGGGAGATAGTAGTGCTGGTTTTGAAGAAGTATTAGTTGATGAGTTAACTACTGATAATGTTATAGAAAAATATGATTTTAAAATGCCTCAAGATGGGCTTCAATGTAAGTTGAAGTATTATAAAAATTAAGGTGGATACTTGCCAAAACAATATTTTTTTACTATAATGTTAACAAGTCGATAATTAGAACTAATAATAAGTTTATTTTTAGCAGAGAGAATTCGTGGTTGGTGGAAACGATGTAAAAGACTTATTTATCTACTCTATAGATGAAGAAATTCCGGGTAATACCGTTATCAAATGAAGTTAAATAAAGGATGGTACCGTGCCTTTGGCACTCCTTGGGACCATCCTTTTTATTTTTTAGAAAGGGCTGATTATATGATAGATTTACATCAAGATTTATTATCAATTTTATATTATTCATATATTAAAGATGATTATTCATTTGCTGCTGAATGGCTTAAGAATTTTAGGGAAGATAATGTCTCGGGTCTTTTAGCTAATTTATATTTTATGAATCCTGAAGAAATGAAACATGAAATAGGAGATAGAGATATTTCGGTGTTAGATATGTTTCGTATTTCAACGGATTTATTTAAAAAGTTTTTACCTAATGAGAAAGTTGTTTTTAGTATAGAGGGCTGTGATTATATAGATGGTGTGAAAGAATTAGAAAAGATGTTTCAGTTAGGCCTTCGTAATATTTTATTAGTATGGAATAATCCTAATAGATATGGTTCGGGAAATAGAGGAGATTATGGTTTAACAGAGGAAGGGAAATCCTTTATAAGAAAGGCTATTGAACTAGGTATTTCTATTGATTTAAGTCATATGAATAAAAATACTTTTTATGATACTATTGAACTTATTAAAGAGGAGAAAGCTTTAGGTAGAAAAGTAAAAGTAATAGCAAGTCATTCCAATTGTTTTTCTTTATGTTCACATATGAGAAATTTAGATGATGAACAATTAAAGGCTTTAAGAAGTGTAGATGGATTATTAGGATTAGTTTCTTATAGTAAATTTGTCTCGGATAGTTTAGAAAACTTAAAGGAAGATTATTTAAGACATATTGAACATGCTGTTTCAATTATGGGAATTGATAGAATTGGTGTTAGTTCTGATGATATGACATTTGGTACAGTAATGTTTGGTGATGAATATGGAAAAATGGTATTTGATTATCAATCTATTTCAAATGATTTAAGAGAATTACTATTAACAAAGTATTCAGATGAAGAAGTAGATAAAATTATGTTTAAGAATGTTTATGAAAGATTATTTAAGGAGGAATTAATATGATAGATATTAAATTAATTAGAGAGAATATTGATAAAGTAAAGGATAATATTAAAAAGAAATTTCAAGATGAAAAAATAGCTTTAGTAGATGAAGTATATGATCTTGATAAGAGAGCTCGTGAGGTACAAGTAAAAGTTGATACTTTAAAGGCTGATAAAAATAAGCTTAGTGGAGAAATTGGTAAGCTTATGAAAGATGGTAAGAGAGAAGAAGCTGAGGAGATTAAGAAGAAAGTTGCGGAAACAGCAGAAGAGATTTCTACTTTGGAAAAAGAGCAAGAGACTCTTACTAAGAGAATTAAAGAAATAATGATGGTAATTCCACAGATTATTGATGATTCTGTACCTGTTGGTATGGATGATAGTGAAAATGTGGAAGTTGAAAGATATGGAGAACCTGTAGTGCCAGCTTATGAAATCCCATATCATGCAGATATAATAGAGGCATTGGGAGGAATGGATAAGGATGCTGCTGGTAGAACTAGTGGTCAAGGATTCTACTATTTATTAGGAGATATTGCAAGACTACATGAAGCTATGATTGCTTATGGAAGAGATTTTATGATAGACCATGGATTTACATATGCTATTCCACCATTTATGATTCATAGTGATGTAGTTACTGGTGTTATGAGTTTCCCTGAAATGGAAGCTATGATGTATAAAATTGAAGGAGAAGACTTATACTTAATTGGTACTAGTGAACATAGTATGATTGGTAAGTTTAAAGATCAAATTCTAAAGAAAGAAGAATTACCTATTAATATGACTAGTTATTCACCTTGTTTTAGAAAAGAGGGCGGAAGTCATGGACTAGAAGAAAGAGGATTATATCGTGTTCATCAATTTGAAAAACAAGAGATGATTGTTATATGTGAACCAGAAGAATCAATGGATTGGTATAATAAAATGTGGAACTATACAGTAGAAATATTCCGCAATATGGATATACCTGTTAGACAATTAGAATGTTGTAGTGGGGATTTAGCAGATTTAAAAGTTAAGTCTTGTGATATTGAAGCTTGGAGTCCACGTCAACAAAAATACTTTGAGGTTGCTTCTTGCTCTAATTTAGGTGATGCTCAAGCTAGACGTTTAGGTATTCGTGAAAAAGGAGAAAAGGGAACTTATTTCTTACATACATTAAATAATACAGTAGTTGCTTCTCCTCGTGGTTTAATTGCTTTAATTGAAAATAATTATCAAGAAGATGGAAGTATAAAAATACCTAAAGTACTTCAACCTTATATGGGAGGAAAAGAAAGAATAGAAATTAAGAAGTAAAAGAATTTATTCTTTTCTTTTTTTTTGATAAAATGTTGTTAGGATGTGAGTATATGTATTTTTTAATAGGTGTGGGAATATTAATTGTATTTGTTTTAATTATGTTTTTCTATATTAAATATAGAATCCGTCGTACTTTAGATAGTGTGGGGTTTGCTGGTAAAAACTTAAAAGATATTATTGAAGAAGCTAGATTAGAAGATCAGGAAGTTCCTAAATCTTTGGCTAGTATGGATAGTATTTATTTAAGACAAATTGTAAAGGATTTTCCAGATATCCATATTAATGAATTAAAAAGTGATGCTGAGAAAGTGTTGTTGGATAGTTATAAAGCTATAGAAAAGAAAGATAGTAGTTTGTTAAAAGGGCAAATAAAAAGCTTTGTGGATAAAATAATTCAAGATTATCAGGAAAAAGAATCTTCATATAATCATTTTAAAATACATAATACAGTTGTTTCTAATTATAAAAAAGAAAGAGGTATTGCGACTATTACTTTTTCTAGTGCTTTTGAGTATTATCTAAATGGAGTAAAGACACAAGATAGAGCAAAACTAGAATATATTTATGTTTATGATTTGAAAGATGTTTCTACAGAAGAAAAGGTTTTAGGAATACATTGCCCTAATTGTGGAAGTCCTATTACTAGTTTGGGAAATAAAAGTTGTAGTTACTGTGGTAGTCAAGTAAAAGAAATTTTTAGTAGAGTTTTCGTTTGTAATAATATTGTTCGCTACTAGATTGTTTGTTATAATGTGAAATGAAAGGATATGATAATATGGATATAGATGAACAAGTAGAAAAAAAGAATGTTACTTTATATAAGTGTAGTAATTGTACAACATCTTTTTGCTCTTTGGCTAGTGATGATATTACTAAATGTCCTATTTGCCATGGCTCTAATCTTGAGGCTAATAAAACAGATGAAGTAAGAGAACTATATTATATTCCTTTTCAAATGACAAAAAAGCAAGCTTTCAAAGATTATAGAAGAAAAACTTTTTGGGATCCATTTATTCCATTTGCTTTTAAAGTAAAAAAAATTGATTTTCTTCATAAAATATATATACCAGCTTTTTTATTAGATGCTAAACAAGAAGGTAATATTACTTTTTTAGGGGGAGAAAAAGTTCCTACAGAGAATTCTAAAAAGAAGTTTGTAACTAAAAAATATAATGTAGTTAATCATGTAAATGTAAACTATTGTGGTGTTTTTGTAAATATAGCTAAAATTATTAAAGAAGATATTTTTAAAATGATTAATATGTATGACTCTAATAATCTTAAAAT
>CACZGA010000047.1 GCA_902780585.1 uncultured Erysipelotrichaceae bacterium
GCAATATCTTCATCTGTATAACTTTTTATTAAGGATATATTTACTTTTCCTAAAGTATCATATACAGTCTCAATATGTGCAAATCCATTATAAGGATGAACATAATTATTAATATCTGATAATAATGTTTGATCATCCGCAATTATTTTAACGTGCTCTAAGCAATCTGCATAATCACTTGGACAATAAAATGTAAAATCAGTCTGCCCAGAATTAATAACAGTATAATAAATATTAATTATATCTTGATAGGACCTAGGCGAAAAATCTCTAGTATTTTGTACAAACATAAAATCATAATCTCTATAATATTCATTTACTTGGTCTAGTGTAACTGTACCACTATTTTTTAATAAGTAACTATTAAAAATAGTAGTAAGTTCATCTTGTCTTATTAATACAAAACCAACAAGTACTAAAAATAAACCACAAGTAAATATCATTTTAATTAAAGCCCCTAATTTTCCCATTGCTTCACCATTTCCTTATCCCCATTCTACTAAAAATAAAAACCAAAGTAAATAAAAAAACCAATTATTTAAATTGGTTTACTCCATAGTATTCATCATCTTTGTCATTCTTGATTTTAAACGAGCTGCTTTGTTTTTATGAATCTTTCCACTTGACATAGCTTTATCAACTCTTTGGATTGCGATATTTAAGTTGTTACTAGCAGTTTCCTTATTACCAGCTTTAACTTCTTTTTCAAATTTTTTAATAGCAGTTCTCATACTAGTAGTAATAACCGCATTAACTGTAGCTTTCTTAGCATTAGAACGCATACGTTTTTTAGCACTTTTAATATTTGGCATAATCTCACCTCACTTTTGTAAACAAGTTAATTCTACCAAAAAAACTAAAAAAAAGCAAATAAAAATAAAAAAGAACTCTAAAAAGTTCTTTATTGGTATAATTCTTTCTTTAATAACTCTAAATTACTTTCCATAATAGTAACATAATCTTGCTTATCACTTCTTTCTGCATCAGTAATATTATCAAGTTTATGTAAACCAATTGTTTGTAATTCAGAATAAGTAGCTTTTAAATTCTTTACATGTTCATTTTCTTCGTCTCCATCAAATAAGAAGATAAAGCTAGCTGAACCACTAGAAATTAATTCATCTGCTGTAGATAAAGTCTTTTGTGTAGCATCTGCATCAATACAAGTAACATCCATTCCAAATTTCTCTAAGAATTTTAAAGCACTATTCGCAACTATTATTGATTTATTACTAGTACTATCTACTGCTACTCTGTAATCAGCATCTACTTCACTTACAGTAATTTTTAATTCTTCATAAGCTTCATCAATATCTTTCTTTAAATAATTACTAGAAACATATTCATTTAAACTTAATCTAACATTCTGACTCATCATTAATAAAGAAGAAGGATTTAACCATAACTCTTCAGGAGAATAATCAGTCTCTAATACATAAGCAGTATCTATAATCTTTAAATCAGGATTAATTGATAATAAATCAATTGCTAAGTCTCTTTCTTTTTCTAAAAGCCCATTATAAACAAATAAATCTTTATGAGCATATTCCTTCTTTTGTTTATTACTTATTTTATAATCATTTGTGTCTACACCATCAGGATATATAGAACTGATAGTAGCATGATTACCATATAAACTCTTAACTACATATTCATTTGGATAATTAGTAACAATTATCTCTATATTATCCATACTATCATTACTACAACCAGTAATAACTAAACTAAATAAAATTAATAAAACTAATAATAACTTTTTTTTCATATTTTCTCCTTTTCTGGGACAGGGTCATATCCATAAGAACTCCCAGGACGACACCTTATTATTCTTTTAATTGCTAAAACAGAACCTTTAAAAGCACCATAAGTATTAACTGCTTCTTTAGCATATTCACTACAAGTAGGAATAAAACGACATGCTTTATGACTTTGTAAAGGTAATTTTTGATAGAGATTAATGAAAAATATAATAATATGTTTCATTCTACCACCATCCTAATTTTACTATTAAATAAGTTGTTTTTCAAGGGTAGAACAATAAATCCTTCATCTTTTTTAGAATGTTTGTTATAATGTAATAGGTGAGATTATGGAAGAATTATTTAAAAGACTAAAAATAGAACCTAAAGATAAAAATCTATATAAGACAGCTTTTTCTCACAGTTCTTATGTAAATGAACATAAACAAAAAAATGACTACGAAAGATTAGAATTTTTAGGAGATGCTGTATTAGATTTAGTAATAGCAGACTATTTATATAGTAATCATAAAGATACTGAAGGAGAAATGACTAAAGTAAGAGCTAGTTATGTTTGCGAAAACGCTAATTTCTTTTACGCTACTAAATTAGAATTACAAAACTATGTCTTACTAGGTCATGGAGAACAAAAAGAAGGCATAAAGAAAGCTATAATTGCTGATATATTTGAAGCTTTAATGGGCGCTATATATATAGATTTAGGTTATGCTACAGCTAGAAGAGTAGTTTTATCTATTATTACTCCATATATAAAAGATCCTAATATATCATTCTTTAGTGATTATAAAAGTAGTTTACAAGAAATTGTTCAAACTTCCCAAAAGTCTGTTGAATATGAAGTAATAAAAGAAGAAGGACCTGCTCATGATAAAACATTTACAGTTGAAGCAAAGATAGATGGCATAGTATATGGTAAAGGTCTAGGACCTTCTAAAAAAGAAGCTGAACAAAACGCTGCAAAAGAAACTTTAGAAAAAATGGCAATGAACAGAGAATAATCTGTTCTTTTTTTGTCAACCTGAAAAAAAATGTATAAAAAGCATTGCTTTTACCAAAAAAGAGAAGGTATAATTAAAATAACAAAATAACGTACAAGGTAGCATAGTACTTGTTTTGATAGTATGGAAAGGAAAGAGGTAAAAATATGAAAAAGAAAAGAACAGGAATTTTAGGAGTATTACTTGCAGTATTAGCATTAGGTATTGGTTATGCAGCTGTTAATGCAATTACATTAACAATTACAGGATCAGGAACAATTACATCTACTGATGCCAACTTTAAAGTAGAATACACAAATGTAGCTGTAGCTAACAAATCATCAAATGATATTACTACAACACAATCAGTTAGTGGAACAACTGGATCATTCACAGTAACAGGAATGACTAAAAAAGGAGACTATGCAGAATTCACATTTACAATTACAAATAGTAGTCAAGGATTATCTGCAGTATTAGGTACTCCAGCAATCGCTAGTGGATACAATAGTGAATATTTCACAGTAACATCAACTACAAACAGCCCAACTACATTAACTTCAACTGGTGCAACTAATACAACTACACAAACTGTAAGAGTAGAAGCTGCTAAAACTCCAACAGCTGATCAAACTTCAGGTACAATAACTATTACACTTGAAGCAACTCCACAACCAGAATAAAATTAAATAAAAAAAGAGTAGGTGAAAGGGTACATGAGTAAAGACAAAGCTAAAATATATTTGCTTGAATTAGTCATAGCAGTTTTGTTAATAATATGTACTCTTTCAGGCCTAATTAAAAGCAAAACATTTGTTGCATGCTTAACTCTACTGTTAGCAGTAGGATTATCTTTTTATTTGAAAAGAGAACACATATTAAAAGTAAATAAAAATAATATATTAGTTACTATGATTATATTTGGAGTATTATATTTAGCTCTTTTTTATACCTTGGGATTGTATACTGGTTATTACCAACAGTATAATAGATTTGGTATAAAAACAATAATAGACTATATAATACCAGTTAGTATAATCATAATTTGTACTGAACAGATTCGTTCAAAATTGCTACTAGACGAGTCGTTAAAGTCAAAAATACTAGTTGTTATAATATGTGGAATACTAGATTCATCAATATATTTAAATGTATATGGATTTAAAAATCTAGATAGTTTTTTAGGCCTAATAGGTTTTGCTGGAATATGCTCAATTGTAAATAGTATACTATATACATATATGAGCCCCAAGTATGGTAAAAAGCCTATCATAGTCTACAAACTAATAACAACACTATACTTATACATAATACCTATAACACCAAATGTTTATATGTATTTTAGAGTGTTTGTAAGAATGCTTTATCCATTATTAATTTATAGTTATCTTGAAAGATATATGAACATGGATAAAGATACAATATCAAGAAAAACAAGAAAAACAGAAGCTATTAACTATGGTATAGGAATAACCATAATTCTATTATTTATAGCTTTAATATCTTGTAAATTCACTTATGGAGTATTAGTAATAGGCTCTAAGTCAATGACAGGAAGTATTGATAAAGGAGACGTAATATTCTATAGTGGTAAAGAAAAAACACTACAAAAGGGAGACGTAATAGTTTTCCAAAAAGATGATTTAAGAATAGTTCATCGTATTATTGATATAAAAAATATAAACGGTGAATTCCGTTATTATACAAAAGGGGACGCAAATGTTAACCCTGACGAATTATTCGTAAAAGACAATATGGTAATAGGAAAGGTCTTATTCCGTATTCGCTATTTAGGTAAACCAACCTTATGGTTAAGAAGTTTTTTTGATAAAGAGGGATAAAAATGAATAAAAAGGAAAATATTAGAAAACGCGAAATACAAAATTTAGTACTCATGATAATAATAACAGCCATAATAGGGTTACTAACGCTTTTTGCATATTTTGCTAAAGGAAAAGATCACTATATTAAATATAATGAAAATAGTCAGATTGATTATAAAGTATATTTAAAAGAAAATGATTTTTATGATAAAAACTACTTAGAAAAAGGTAAAGGTTATATAGCCAGTCTAATTGATTCAATTAGTACTAACTTTACTTATAATATTAAATTCTCAGAAGAAATAAGCTATAAGTATTCTTATCGTATTGCTGTTGAAGTAGATGTCCAAGATGGCAAGAATGATAGTAATATTTATCATTTTACTGAAAATTTAGTAGAACATAATCTAAGTTCAAATACGGGTAACTTAGAAATTAATGAAGATATAGTTATAAAATATGAAAATTATAATAATATTATAAGTAGATTTAAAGAAATATATGATCTAAGTAATACAGATTGTACTTTAAATGCTTACTTATATGTTAATATTCAAGATATAGATAAAAGTAATACTACCAGTTTAGTAGATAAGAAAGTGTCAAGTTTAGCTATCCCTCTAACACTTAACACTGTATCTATTGATATAGGTAATAATATAATTACTAATAATCATAACCAATTTGAATTATCAAAAGCTGAGAATAATGAATGGATACTTGCCGTAAGTGCAATATTCTTAATGATATCAGCAGTATACGTAATAATATTAGTACGTTACATAGAAAAAACTAAAACAGCTCAAATGGTTTATGAAAAAGAAATAAAGAGTATCTTATCAAATTATGATTCATATATTCAAAAGATAAATGGAACATATGATATTGGTACATCACAAGTATTAAAGATTGAAACATTTAATGATATGTTAGAAATAAGAGATACTTTAAAACAACCAATCCTTATGCTTGAAAATGAAGCTAAAGATGGCTCATTCTTTATAATACCTGCTACAAATAGTATTATTTATACATATGCATTAAGAGTAGTAGATATAAAAGCTAAAATGGATGGTAAAGAAATACCTACATATGATATAACTGAAATTGCTCATTCTGATTTCATGAAGAGAAAAAAATATACCGACGAGTATATAAAAGATCAAATAACTATGACATCAAGTATGCCTACTGTAGATGAAAGAAATGTTATTAAAGGTTCTAAAGATAAAAATACTAATCTTTATGATCAGTTAGAAAAAACTACAAGTTTTGATTTAAGAGAAATCAGAAAAGCAAAAAAAGAAATGGATAAAAAGAAAAAATAAACAAACCCGTTGCTATAACGGGTTTTTTCTTGACTTTATAAGAATTTATGATACGATAAAAAAGCATTAGAAAGAAGTGAAAAAATGAAATTATTATTAACACAAGAAGAACTAATAGAAGGTCTACAAGATATAGGGGAATCTATCTCAGATGAAACATTTGAATTGTTATATTCTTTAATATTTGTAGAAAACTTTGAGAATAGAGAATTAAAAGATACTGTTAGAAGACTACATAATCCTACTGAAAAAGACCAAAGATTAATTAAGGACTTAGAAAAACACAAAGATTTATATAATGAGGCCGTAAATCATTATATCTATAATTATTTATTAAAAAAACTAAGTGAGTTACCTAAAGATAAAGTAGAACTATTAACAAGAGAAAATAAAATACCCGGCATAGAATTATATTTAAAAGGCCAAAATGGAGAAGATACAAATCCTATTGTTTCATACCAATATTTTATTATACCTGGAGATGGTAAGACTACAGGCACAGAACTACACCCAGGAAGTATTACATTGAGTAAAACAATAGAAATGAGTGAAGAAGAAAGAAATAATCTTATTAGGGGAAAAATAGATTACTTAAAAATCTTAAATGACAATACCAAAAGTGTTGCTGGTTCTTGGACAGAGAAAGATGAATCTTTAAGTCTTTCTGTAGAAAAATTTGAAGAATTAGTAACTGCAATAGAAAACAATTTGTGTTCAAAAGAAGAGATACCCGGTTTAATATCTCGCTTTACAGAATCTACAAAAGAATCACTAGAGGGATGCAATGGTCTATACATTGATTTGTATGCCAGCTTATTAGAAGAAATAGAACAGTCTAGTAACTTACCAATTGCAGAAAGAATGAATTTAATAAACCAGAATATTAGCCTTTTAGCAATAATAAATTCTTTCCATAAAAATGCTAATCAAAATAATACTTTAAGCGGAAATGGATTATTTAATAGACTTGTTAACAAATTATATGATTTAGAACATAGTGATAGCTCTGATGAAGAAAAACAAAGAATTATAAAAATACTAAAAGCTATAATGAATGTCTACCAAAGAACTGGCCACCATTATAATCCACTTTGTAAAGATTTAATAAATGAAATAGATGAACTTGAAAGAATAAAAACCGGTGGTCTAACCGCAGAAGAAAGAGACTTAATAGATACAGCCGAAGAATATTCAGAAGAAATATTATCTGCTTTTGGACTAAATGCCGATGATGCTACAAAAACATTAGATCTTCACCAAGAAACTGTTTCTGTTATTGGTCAAGGCGATGCACCTAGAATACGAATATTAACTAGAAAAATATAATATTTATAAATAGAGGAATTTTTACGTTCCTCTTTTATTTTTAATAAAATAGTGTTATAATTACTATGCTGTTTCGTTTTAAAAAAAGAAAGGAGAAAAAGATGAGTAAAATTAAAATATTCGCCCTAGGCGGATTAAATGAAAATGGCAAAAATATGTATGTAGTTAATGTAGATGAAGATATTTTTGTTTTTGATGCCGGTTTAAAATATGATAATGATATAAATTTAGGAATAGATTATATTATTCCAAACTTTGACTATTTAGAAAAGAATAAAAAAAATATAAAAGGTATTTTCCTTACTCATGGTCATGATGGAAATATGGGGGCAGTACCAGATATTATAGAAAAAATTCCTTCAATTCCTATTTATGGTACTAAACTAACTCTAGATATAGTTAAACAAGATACTGCTAAAGGTGTAATAGAGAAGGCCAATTTTATTGAGATTAAACCTCATAATAAAATAGATTTTGGTAAAAACTCTATTTTCCCAATTTCAGTAACTCACTCAATACCATCTGCTGTCTGCTATGTGTTATATACACCAGATGGGGCCATAGTATATACGGGAGACTTTACATTTGATTCAACTATGATAGGAGATTATAAAACAGATATTGGTAAACTAGCATATGTTGGAAAACAAGGTGTATTGTGTTTAATGTGTGAATCATTTTATGCCGATAAGCCAGGACATACATCTCCTAATAATAGAGTATCAGAGTTTATTAGAGATGTACTAAATAAATCAAAAGATAGAATAATTGCGACAGTATTTCCTGCCCATTTTTATAGGATACAAGAAATATTTAATGAAGCTACAAAAGCTCACAGAAAAATAGTTATTATGGGTAAGCCTCTACAAGAGTTAATTAATTATGCTTTAAATGAAGGCTATTTACAAATAAATAAAGATATGATAGGTACTTTAGCTGATTTGGATAATAAGAATTCAATTGTTTTAATATCTGATGAAAAAGAAAAACCATTTGCGAATTTAGAAAGAATAATAAAAGGTTTTGATAAATATATAAGTATTAAAGATACTGATACAATCTTTATTACTGAACCATCATATCCAGGAATTGAAAAAAGACTAGCTGTTATAATGGATGAAATTGCTATGTTAGGAGCAGACGCTACATGTTTATCTAGTAAAAAACACTTACTACACCATGCATCTCGTGAAGATTTAATGTTAATGATTAACTTAATGAATCCAAAATACTATATGCCTGTAAAAGGAGAATATAGAAACCAATATGCTAATGCTGAAATAGCTGAAGATCTAGGTATTCCTAAAGAAAATATTATATTAAAATTAAATGGTGATGTATTTGAACTAATAAATGGTGAAAATACAAACTCTCTAGAACATATTGAAACAGACGAAATACTAATAGATGGAAATAACAGTGGTGATGTCGGAAACTTAGTCTTAAAAGATAGAGAAATGCTAAGTGAAAACGGTATAGTTATTATAAGTTGTACTCTAGACAAAAATACTAAGAAAATACTTGGTGGACCAGAAATACTAACTAGAGGATTTATATACGTAAAAGAAAGTCAAGACTTACTAGAAGAAACTAAAAGAATATCTCGTGAAGTAATAGAAACAAGTTTAGATGAAACAGCCAAAAGAGTAGATTACGCCAAAATAAAAAATGACGTAAGAGATGTTTTAGGAAAATTCTTCTATAAAGAAACAGAATCAAAACCAATGATTATTACCGTAATTCAAGAAGTATAAGTAATTCAAGAAGTATAATTATATACTTCTTAACTGTCCTCGTAGCTCAGTAGGATAGAGCAATCGCCTCCTAAGCGATAGGTCGGCAGTTCAAATCTGCCCGGGGACGCCATATAAATATGAAAAGATATCAAAGAATATCTTTTTTTTTATACAATAATATAAAATTCATGGTACAATTATATATATAATAGAGAGGTGTGTCTAATGTACTGTAATAAGTGTGGGGATCCAGTTGAACCAAATGAAAGATTTTGTAATAAGTGTGGTAATCCACTAGAAGTAGAACCCCCAAATGAATCATATACACCACCTAAACCGATTGATAACAAAAAAATGGTTCTTATAGGAGTTATTATAGGAGCAGTTGGCTGTTTTCTCTTATTTATTGCTTACGCTCTTATAAACACAAAAAATTCTTACTTCTTCCAAATAGATAAAAATAAAAATAAACAAGAAGGAGTACAAACAGTTGATAATAAACCTAAAAGAGGTAAATATGAAACTGCTATTATTACTGATAATACTTACTCTGGAGTAAAAATAAAAGGTAGTAAGGATGCTTATTCTTTAATAGAAAAGGATTCAACAAGTCAAAAAGATAATTGCCCTAAAGAAATAAAAAAAGTAGAAGACGAAATAATAAATAAATATGGTATTACTGCTGTTAATTTATGTGAAATGGATGTTGGTTTTGCTAAAGAATTAGGCAATGTATTTAAAGTAATATATGAAGAATACCCAAGTGTAAGAGGTTATATTACTAATCTTACTTTAATAAATGGAACTATGTCTGATAATTATATTGCTGCTTTTATGCCAGTATTTAACTTTGCAACTTCAGATTCAACTTCAACATATCCCTGGGTTATAAAAACTCAAGTATTATTAAATACTTCATATTTTTTAAATCCTGAAAGATTAGATAGTTCTGTAAAAGAAGGATCAAGTAGTGGTCATTTCCCTAAAAATGCTACTATATATTCACCAGTTGCTCATGAGTTAGGACATTACTTATCTTTCATAGCAATGATGAATAATTATAAAATAAATTCAATCCTATTAATAGATAATAATAATATAAATACTTTTTACGATTTATATGCTGATTTTGCTAAAGGAGATCATTCTCTTTCAATGATAAAAGAAGCTTATGAAAATTATAAAAGAGATAATAATACAACAATGACTCTTGATGAATGGCGAGGTACTATTTCAAAATATGCCTTAGCAAAAAATAATCGTGGCGAATATATTTATGATGAAACTGTTGCCGAATCATTCCACGATGTATATTTAAATAAAAATAATGCTAGTGACGCCAGTAAATATGTCGTTGCTGTATTAAAGAAGAGATTAGAAAGTTAGGTGATTATGTGAAAAAGAAATATATTGTTTTAATCCTAATTACAATAAGCATTATTTCAGTAAATGCCCTTTCTAATAATTTTAAATTAGATACATCTGAATTATCTTATACAACGAATAGTAAAAAAGATAACGTTGTTAGTAACTTTAGAAAAGAATATCAATTAACTAATTCTATATCAAATAAAAATGCTGAGTTAGAAGAAGAAATAAAAAATTTAACTAAAAAAACTACGTATTTGTTATTTGGGGACTTTAATAATATTAATGAATCAAGTGAAGACTACTACAAAAGAAAACAAGATTTCTATGCTTTAAGATATAATCCAGAAGTACCAAAAGATGATAGTAATATTATAGGCCTAGATGTAAACAGCCAAGAGTATAAAGATGACTTAATATCTGGTATGGCTATTCCTCAAATATTTAATCAAGCTGCTGAATTAAATATGTTATATGACTCATATGGAGAAATTCGCATCACAATAAACGATTCTATAATAATAAGTTCAATAACATTACCTAAAGTTAAAATAAAAGAACCTAGTAAAACTGAACCAATGAATTATGATTATAAAGAAACAAATTATGTAATGAATTATTATTATAAACAACTTAATGGTCAATGGAAACTATATTATTTATATGGTGAAAGTACAGATGACATATCTTCTTATTTTAAAGAAGTAGAAAAAAAAGAATCAAAAACAATGGCCGTTGTTCCTTCTTATCAATCTCAACTAAGTACAATTTATAGTTTTTATAAGTTAGATAAAATGCCAGAATCTGAAATAAATAATATCTATAATAATAACCAAAATAATGTTGTATATCTAAATAGTTACTATAATAATAAAGTAGTAGCGTCTGC
>CACZGA010000048.1 GCA_902780585.1 uncultured Erysipelotrichaceae bacterium
ATTAATTTTGCAATATATATTATTTCATCTTGTTTTTCTCCAACTTTTTCACCTTTAGAATAAACTAAATATGTTTTCATTTTATCTTTGCTTATCAAATATGTAACAAATTCTGCTTCTATCTTAGTACCATCACTATTTTCTATTAAAACCATTTTCTTGTCTTCCATAGATAAAACTCCTTCTACTCTAACATATATTATACAAAACTTTTTAATAGAAGTAAACTATTTAAATTGAAACATTAACCATTCTGGTTTTAGTAATAATAAAACTCCTACAAGTAGCATAATAACCCCACCTAATAAGTGAGAATATTGATTATATTTAGTTGTTATTCCTGTTACTTTCATAGTAAACATTGCGATAATAAATACTATTAAATCATCTATTAAAAAGAAAATAATATAAAGTAATACATACCAAAATTTAGCCACTGAAGATACATCGTTTAAAGCTAATAACTCTGTAAAAACAAGTGGAAGCCCAGCAGAACAAGCAAGTTCAACCAAATTAACAGAAACAGCTAATCCCATAACACCAATTAATGCTAATAAAAAGCTTTTTTCAGATGTAAATTTACGTATCTTTTTAAATATAGATTTTCTCTTAGAATCATCAACTATTTCACAACCAGTAGTATCCTTATTCTTTATAAAACTACGTAACTGAAAAAAACCACCTATAAGTGCCGCTAAAGCAATAATTCTTCTAATAGAAATTACTGTAGTCATCTTAACTACAATCTGTATCCAAGATAACATTATAAGAGCATATACCAAAGCTGAAGTAAGTAAAAAAGCTAATCCTAATATCCACATTCTTTTTTTATCTTTCATACCTATTAATACACTAATTAAAAATAACAACACCCACATAGCACATGGATTAAATCCATCTATTAACCCAATAACAACAGCAGCCGTAGTAAGAGATACTTTTTTCAAATTAATTTTTTTATAAAAAGGTACTTTAACAGTCATATCTTTATCAGTTTCAGCTTCTCGTTTTAAAAACTCACTTTCACTTCCATCATCTACATAAGTATCATCTTTAATTTGTGAAACTACATCTTTATATTCGTTTTCATAAAAAAAGTCTATTGCCCTTTTTATAACATTAGCAGTCTCTTCAGAGTAACCAACCATATAAACATCACCAATAATAGTAGTAGGTACTCCCATTCTCTCAATATGTAATTCCTGTTGTACTTTTTGTAATAAAGCCGAATTTTCTTCATCATACCAAACTTCATATTTTTCAATTTTTAAATCCGGATAATCCTTTTGTAATTTTTCTAAAAAAACACTTTCTTCTGCACAATGAGGACACCCATCACCATGAAAGAAATATAAAGTAACATCTTCCTTAGCAAAACTTACATAAGGAAACAAAAATAAAACTAATAATAAAAGCCATTTCTTCATCTTATTCACCAACCTCTAAATATTTTTGTTCTAATTCTTCATAAGAAACTTCCCCAACTAAACGATCAATTTCTTTATCATCTTTTAAAAAGATAAAAACAGGTAGCACCTTACCAGGATTATATTTTTCTACCTCTTCTTCGTCCATATCATAATCTAATTCTAAAAAATCAAATGAATAATTCTTTTTTAGTTGATTCCAACTCTTATTTGTTATTAAACAAGCTCCACACCATATTGCACTAATTTTAACTATTTTCATACATCTCTCCTAAAAGATAATTTATCTAAAGCATTTTTAAATATTTCAAAGAACTCATCTAATTCTTCAAAAGTAGTAAGATAAGACAAACTAATACGTAAACTACTACTAGCTAAATCTTTATTATGTGTTATTGCATATACCGCTTTAGAATAATTACCAACAGAACATGCAGTCTGTGTCGAAACAAAAACGTCTTTCTCTTCTAAAGCATGAAGCATTACCTCACTTTTAATACCATGTAAACTTATATTTACCATATGTGGTAAACAAAAATCATTACTATTAATCGTAACATCTAAAGTAGCTAGTTTTTCTATTAAATGTCTTTTTAAATCTACTACTTTTTGATATTTATCTTCATAAGCTTCATAAGCTAAACGTAAAGCTTTCGCAAAAGAAGCAATTAAAGGTGTAGCAGGAGTACCACTTCTAAAAATAGTCGTGCTTTTTCCTCCATGTATTAATGGTTCAATTACCAGATTATCTCTTTTTATTAAAGCTCCTATTCCTTTCATACCATAAAACTTTTGGCAAGATAAACTTGCTAAATCTAAACAAGAAAAATTAATTTTTTCTTTTCCTATACTTTGTGTAACATCACTATGAAATAGTGTTCTACCATTACTATGAACAATTTCACTTATCTTTTCTAAATCTTGTTTTACTCCTACTTCACTATTAACAGAAGCAATAGTAACTAAAACAGTATCTTCTCTTAATTTGTTTTTTAAATCTTCTAAATCTACTAAGCCATTACTATCTAATGAAACAAAATCAACCTCATATCCTAAAGATGTTAAATAATTAAGAGGCGCAATTATAGAAGAATGTTCCAATTCTGTTGTAATAATATGTTTACCTCTATTTTGATACTTAAAACATACTCCTTTAATAGCAGTATTATTAGCTTCACTTGCGCCACTTGTATATATTATTTCACTAGGTTTAACTCCTAAAATATTCGCTATTTGTTCACTACTAGCATCTATTAATTCCTTTGACTTAACACCTAAAGAATGTAATGAATTAGGATTACCTATAAACTCCCTACATACTCTTGCATAAGTATCAATAACTTCCTCTCTTACTGGTGTAGTTGCACTATAATCTAAATAAATCATAAAACGCCTTCTTTCTATAAAAATTATAAAAAAGAAAAAACTTAAAAACAATAAAAAAGAAGTTGAAACTACTCAACCTCTCGTTTAGTTAAGAAATATAAATAGAAAAATTATCATAACCTTCTTTATCATATCTAGTATCTAAACCATAACTAATATAAATACTTTTTTCCTCTTCATTATATCGATAACTAACATCCCAATCAGCATACTCTTCTTTATAATCCAATAAATCCCTTAAATGTTGTCTATCAACATCTCTCATAGAATAATCATCTCTAAATAAAAATTCTTCTTCAAAATAATCTTTAATTACATAGAAACTCCCTGTAACAAGATTATAAAGGTCCTCAATACTCTTTATTGTTTCATCAGAATCTAAAACATTATTTTTTAAATTATAATGAATAGATATATAATTAATCTTACCAGTACCTTCATAAAAATCATATACTATAGAATTATCATTTTCATCCTCAAAAAAAACTCCATAATCTTTAACAAAAGCTTTATAACCAAGTTCAGAATAAGTTGGCTTTAATTTTTCAACTAACGTTTCATAACGATTATCTTGCCTATTAGGTCTATTTCTATTAAAGAAAACAAAACAAATTAAAAGTAAAATTACTATTCCAATAAATGCAAAAGCCTTTTTCATTTAATAGCACTCCTAACCTGCTCAAGTATTTCCTCATGAGAAACTCCATTACTAATAATTGCCCCCTTAATTGCATCATCATACCTCTGTGTATTACCAAAAAAATCAGTAACTTTTCCCCCAGCTTCTTCTACTATTAATGCCGATGCTGCTATATCACAATTACCATGCTCAGTACCAGGAAATAAATCACAAGAAAAATTACCAGTAGCAATAGCCATACAACTTCTAGCCACACTACCTATTGATGATATTTTCACTTTATCTAACATATTCTTAGCAATATGCATTGTATCATATAGAGAGCCATTCCACATTTCATAATTTAGTCGATATCCTAAATCTCCTAAATGTAATTTATTGACAGTAATTTTACTACCATTACAAAAAGCCCCTTCACCTCTTATAGCAGTATACATCATATCTAAATAAGGATCATACACAACTCCCACATAAGGAATACCATCTATTACTAAAGCAAGAGAAAACACAGATAATGGTATTCCAGCCGTAAACATACCAGTACCATCTATAGGATCACATACCCATACATAATTAGATGAATTATTAAAACTTTCTTCTTCCCCATTAACAGCATGATTAGGATACTTTTCTTTAACCTTTTCAATTAAATAATGATTAATATCTTTATCAATATCTGTAACAACAGTCCTATCAGATTTATAATTAAGATCTTTATCTTTTAAAAAACTACTTTTAATTTTATCCCCAGCATAATGAGCTATTTCAATAGCAAAATCTAAATATTCCTTCATAAACATCTCCTCTTTATAATAAAACACCAATTATTTATTGGTGTTTTGATAATAATCTCTTTCAGCAATAGAACTAGATACTAAATCTAACTCTTCATCAACAATATCTGAGTCTCCTAATAATTCTTCTATCAAAAATATTATTTCTTTAAGACTATGACAATTCTTATAATCAATATCATTAGCCTTTAATACTTCTATTTCATGAACAGTTAATAAAACACCATTACCATTATCTTTTAAAGAATTACTAGAAAAATCAAATTGTTTACTTATTTCTTCAATATCAAACTCTTTCATATTATTTACAACGATATCCATTATTTTTTAATCGTTTCATAAACTCCCCATCAGTATAATTATCCCCAACAGCTAAAGTAATAACATTACTACTCTTAGTATTTGAATCTATGACAATTTGTAAATCATCATTTACATTAAAACTAATATTATTAAGTAATAACAATTCATTCTTACCAGCTTTTATTTCCACAATTATACGATCAGAACTAATTGTATAATTAACTTTATTCTTTAAATATTCCAATGTATTATCAAGAGAATATCTAATACTATTTAGATGAGCCTCATCAGCATACTCTTCTGGTAATACAATTGTCTTAACAAGAGTCATACTAGAAATCTTTTTGCCATCTAAAATAGTAGTAATATCTTCTTGCAAACGAATATTAGAATCAAAATTCATAGTCTTAGTACAAACTACTTCTGTTTGTTTAAGAGTAGTAAATAAATAAACTATAATAGCAATAATAATAAAAGTAATAATAATTGGTAATGTCATACTTTTACGAGTAGTCATATTTCTCACCTCAAAATAATTATATAATAAAAATCGTAATATGTCATCAGCAAAAAAAAGAGGAATATCCTCTATTTTGCTAATGCATCACATATTAATTTACTTATTTCTGTAGGATTATCAATAGGAAGTCCTGCTATTATACGTGCTTCACTATATAATATTTTTGTATATTTTTTAAACTCTTCTTTATCACTTTCATAAAGTTCTTTTAATTTATCACTAATTGGATGTTTCTCATTAATTTCCAAAATAGTTTCTGCTTTAATACCCATATTGTTAGGCATAGCATCAAATACCTTTTGCATTTCAATAGAAACATCACCTTTAGTTGTTAAACATACTGGATGAGTCTTTAATTTCTTACTAAATTTAACTTCTTTTACTTCATCTATTTCAGCACACATTTCTTTTAATAAATCAGAGTAATCTTCGTTTATTTTCTTAACCTCTTCTTTTTCTTCATCAGACTCTAAATCTAAATCCCCATCACTAACATTAACAAACTTTTTATCTTCATAAGATTGTAAAGCTGTAATACAGAACTCATCAACATAATCAGTTAAATATAAAATATCAAATTCTTTATCAAGTACTTGTTCAACTTGTGGTAAAGCACGAATCTTTTCAATAGAAGAACCAGAAGCATAATAAATTGCTTCCTGAGATTCCTTCATCTCTTCAACATATTCTTTTAAAGAAATAAGTTTCTCATGTTTACTAGAATAGAATAATACTAAGTCTTTTAATTTATCTTTATCTTGTCCAAAGTTATTATAAACTCCATATTTTAATTGAACACCAAAAGTCTTAAAGAAAGAAATATACTCTTCTCTATTTTCCTTCATCATCTCTTCTAATTCTTTACGTATTTTTCCTTCAATATTCTTCGCAATTAATTTTACTCCATTAGATTCTTGTAATAACTCACGAGAAATATTTAATGGTAAATCCTCACTATCTACAACACCTTTAACAAAACTAAAATAATCAGGTAATAAATCAGCACACTTTTCCATGATTAATACCCCATTAGAATATAATGCAAGTCCCTTTTCATATTCTTGAGTATAGTAATCATATGGAGCATGTGAAGGAATAAATAATAATGATTTATAAGAAACTTTTCCTTCAACTGAAGAAGTAATTACCCTCATAGGTTTATCATAATCACTAAACTTATCCATATAGAAGTTTTCATAATCTTCATCACTAACTTCATCTTTTTTCTTTTTCCAAATAGGAACCATACTATTTAATGTTTCTATTTCTTTATGATCTTCATACTCATGCTTTTCTTCATCTTTTAATTCATGATGAGTACATTCCATTTTAATTGGAAAAGAAATATAATCTGAATACTTCTTAACAAGTGTTTTTAACTCATATTCATCTAAATATTTATCATAAGAAAATTCATCAGTATTATCTTTAATTGATAACTTAATAGTAGTACCAATATCTTTCTTTTTGCCCTTCTTAATAGTATAGCCATCAGCTCCATCGCTTTCCCAAACATAAGCTTCATCACAATCTACACTACGAGAAAGAACTTCTATATGATCACTTACCATAAAAGCAGAATAAAAACCTACCCCAAATTGTCCAATTATAGAAGTTTTTTCTTCTTGAGACATATTCTCTTTAAAAGCTAAAGAACCACTTTTCGCAATAGTACCTAAATTAGTCTCAAGCTCTTCTTTAGTCATACCACAACCATTATCAGTTATAGTAAGTAATCTCTTATCCTTATCAAACTCAATATTAATTTCTAAATCATCTCGATTAATAGAAATCTTATCATCTGTTAAACTCCTATAATATAATTTATCAAGTGCATCACTTGCATTACTAATTAATTCTCTTAAGAATATATCTTTATTCGTATAAATAGAATTAATCATTAAATCTAACAATCTTTTTGATTCAGATTGAAACTCTTTTTTTGGCATAATATCATCTCCTAATTTTTCATACATTTAATATATATCACTATTTTTAGCAGATGTCAATATCGAGTGCCAAAAACTGTTATTTAGTAAACTGACGATTTTTAGAATCTTCAACAAAAAATTTTTTAGCTTTAGTAAATTGATCAGAATCAATATTTAAAGTACCTAAATTACAAAGATTTTCTGCCTCCATTTTATTAACTTCAACCCAATTTTCATCAGAAACACCATAAACAGTCTGAACAATTTTTCGAATAGGAGCTTTAGTCAAATTATAATCATATTCATAATCTTTTTCACTAATATTAAGTCTTGCAAAACCATCAAAAGCAACAGTTTCCCCGTCTTCTTTAGCAATACTCCATCCACCGTAATAACACTCCTCACCCAGAAAACGTCGAAACTCAAAATTAATAGGTGGAAATTCTTTTGTAAAAATAACAAATTTAATCCACCTACTAGAAATACCATCCCTTCTAAGATCTACTCCAGAAAATGATAATAAAAGGCCTCCTATATTTCTTTTCTCGTCTACTGCAATACCCATAAAATTATAAGGTTGTCTTGCTACCACAAACACATCATCATCTTGATCACTAAATGCTTCAACATCAGCAAACCAACTACATATACTACCATCATATTCATAATCACAATGAAACCGTTTTCCCGAACCAAATTGCAGAGCCATACTATCACTCCTGTTAAATATAATCTCTATAATAACACTTATTTTTTCTTTTGCAAATAATAATATTTTATATTTTCAATAAGATAAGATATAATATTTTTAAGAAGGTATAAATATGAATATAGAAGAATTATTAAAGAATATACAATTTGATTATAATTCACCAGTTATTATAACTTATTTATTATTATCAGTAATAGCTTGTATACTGAATGCAATTACAAGAGGGCGAACTAATAAACATTTTTTTAGTAGTTATAGATCTTCTCTTCTAAATCCCCTAACATATATAAGATTAATAACCCACTCAATTGGACATAAAGATTGGGATCATCTAATTCATAACTTTTTATTTATACTATTAATAGGCCCTATGGTAGAAGAAAAATATGGTAGTGTTAATTTAATAATAATGTTAGTAATAACATCTATAGTAATAGCTTTATTCAATACAATATTTAATAATTACATAATTACTGGGGCAAGTGGTAATGTATATATGTTAATAGTATTAAGTTCTTTTTCAAATATTACCGAAGGAAAGATACCATTAACACTTATTCTAATATTAATCTTCTATATTATAAGTGAAGTAAAAAAAAGCATTATGGAAGGCAATAAAAAAACTTACCATGATGGACATTTAATAGGAGCAATTTGTGGCATTATATTTGGTTTTTATTTCTTATAAAAAAAATGTATAATATTATACATTTTTTTATCCCTCAATTTCAAATTCCTCATCTTTGTCTTCATCAAGTTTACCTTTAACAGCTAATCCAACTCCAGTACCAGCAACTATTGCGGCCACGCCTGGAATAATATTATTTAAGCCTTTATTATCTGAAACAGAAATAACAGAAGAATTATTATTTTGACCATCAACATATGGTTTTGAATCATTATAACTAACCATTGTACTATCATCATCATTAGTAACAGGATTATAAGAAAGTGTTGAATTAGTACCTGCTTTTGTAGGAATACTTCCACCAGCATTAGTAACCTGTTGAGCTACACCCATAATAGGTTTAGCAGCACCAATTTGTTGTTCAACTATAACCTGAGAATTATCGATTGGTTGATTACTTGCATTATCATTTGTTTCTTTATTAACTTTATAAACATCTTTAACTGAAGCCGCTAATTTATCTACCTTATTATTATCATTATTAGAATCAGAATTAAGATTATCTATATCAGAATCATATTTTTTTTCTAATTCTGCATTATTATCTCTTATTGAAGAAATTG
>CACZGA010000049.1 GCA_902780585.1 uncultured Erysipelotrichaceae bacterium
AGTATTGCTAAACAAAAAGGTAATATAGTAGGGGATAATTACGAAATAGAAAGATTTACTGTAGAAAGACATGAATAAATATTGTAAATTTACAAAAAATCATAATAAAAGAAACTAAAAAGAAAAACAGTTTTTGATATAATAAAAAAGAGGTGTATAAAATGAAAGCAGTATGCGTAGGGCATTCAACATTTGATATGACAATTCCTATGAAAGAATACCCAGTAGAAAATACCAAATATCGTTTAGAATATCATATAGAGTGTGGTGGTGGGCCAGCCTCAAACGGAGCTTATTTACTAGCAAAATGGGGTATGGATACCACGATATGTTCAGTAATAGGTGACGATTTTTATGCTGATAGAATAATAGAAGATTTCCGAGGTATTGGAGCAGATATAACTTATTTAGAAAAAGCTCCTAATCATATGACTACAAGTAGCTTTATAATTACAAATACCGCCACTGGGTCAAGAACAATACTATCATCAAAAGATAAAGCCATAAGAAAATTATCACAACCAGTAACAATCCCAGCCGATGTAATATTAATAGATGGAGAGCACCCAGAAACAGCCCACGAAGTTCTAGATAATAATCCAAATGCTATAAGCGTCTTAGATGCTGGTAGATTAAATGATGATACTAAAGAATTAGGCAAAAAAGTAACATATTTAGTATGTTCAAAAGACTTTGCTGAAGAATTCGCCAGTGAAAAAGCCGATGTCAATAATATAAATACACTAATTAATATATACCAAAAACTAAAAGACTTCTTTAATACAAACATAATAATAACATTAGAAGCTAATGGTAGCTTTACGATGATAAATAACGAATATAAAATAATACCAAGTATAAAAGTAAAATCAATAGACTCAACAGGAGCCGGAGATATTTTCCACGGAGCATTCACATATTTTATCTCAAACAATTATGATTTAGAAAGAGCCATAAGATTAGCGTCTATTACCGGAGCAATATCTGTAACTAGGGTTGGTTCAAGAAATTCAATCCCTCAACTTCAGGAAGTATTAGATTATGAAAATCCTATTTAGTAACATACCCTCAATAGATTTGCATGGGTTTGATAGAGACTATGCCAAGATATGTATAAAAGACTTCATAATGGATAACTATAAATTAAAAAAAGAAAAAGTTGCGATTATACATGGTATAGGAACCGGCATATTAAGAAAAGAAACAACAGAAGTATTAAAACATAATAAATATGTAGACTCATACAAAATAGATAATTTTAATAGTGGTATGACAATAGTAACTCTTAAAAGGCCTAAATAGAAAAAACAATTGACAATATACAACACATGTGGTATAATATGTATACATTGAGAGTATTAAAGGGTTTTTTAGGGGGTTGAAATTATGAATAAGAATTACATATTCGAATACTTAGACGAAAATGATTTCCGTAAAAAAGAAAGATCCGTAAGAAAGTATAATATGTTAGCATATAAAAAACTAACATTTACTTATTACCCAGAATTAAGAAAAGGTAATTTCTTAGGAAAAGAAGTAAAGAAAGAAAACAAAAATAAAACAGTAAGTTATGAATTACAATTACCAACTGATGAAAAATTTAGAATAGTTCATGGACCAATTGTATTACATTACACTGTATATAAAGAAAAAAATGTAATTCTATTAACAAATATAACACCAGAAGGAATACTAGATGAAGGCCATAGAGCAGAACTATCAACATATAAAGGAGTAATGATTTCTAAAACAAATCCTGAAAAGGATATGTTTAAGATTAACTTACTAGATAGATTAGGAAAATAGAAATTTACATCTATTTTTTTATTTTTGCTTGATTCCCAAGAAAAAATATGCTATTATTAAATAGCGATGGACCCTTAGCTCAGTTGGTTAGAGCATCCGGCTCATAACCGGGCGGTCATAGGTTCGAGTCCTATAGGGTCCACCATACATGCGAGTATGGCGGAATTGGCAGACGCGCTAGACTTAGGATCTAGTGTCTTAGACGTGCAGGTTCAACTCCTGTTACTCGCACCATTCGGAAATCTGTCCAGACTTTTATAGTTATGGATTTAATATAGAAAATATCAATTTCTAAAAGAAGTTGGTATTTTTTTTAATCAAAGAAAAAGACGATTTTGATATTAGCATATAGTCGTCTTTTTTAAATATTATAAAAAAAGTAAAATTGAAATATCAGTTAATAAAACTGCCAATCCACATATAAACATAAGCCAAAACATTGATTTACGATTACAATATCTTAATACATAAGCAAGTTTTGGATTATTTGGATCATAAAAAACATCAACTTCTGAATCTTTTGGATAAAGTTTTTCCATCGGATTTTTATGTATGCTAATTATTGAATTGACATTATACTTAACTAATAATCTTTGTTTTTCATCTTCAGAAAATTCCATATCACTTTCTGTTGTTAATGGAGAACTTGCAGACCGTATTAAATATGATTTATATTCTGGGCCTATTACCTTATATTCTTTTCCATTTATAGAATAACGAATTACAGGTAAAAACACACCACTATTTTCTCCACCGTGACTTCCAGGAGTATATCCTTTAACGATTCCTTTAGTTTTACTTGTACATCTTTTTTCCTGTATTAAATATTTATAAAATAATTTAAACGCTAACAAGAATAAAACCAAACTACCAATAGTTAAAAAACATCCAAAAATAATTTTTATTATCATTATTTCTTCCATATTCTCCTCCTTTAATATAATAAGTATATCAGTTAAATGATTAAAAATATGTTATTATCTATTCAGTCATTGATATTAATATCATTCGTACTTGTGAAAAATTGTAGATATCTATAACACCAGCACTAAATTAAAAATGTTCGAACCGATATAGTTCGATTTTTTATTATAAATTGATATAATATTGAAGGTGATTAGATTATGGAATACAAAATAGGGAATATATTATTTAGTAAAGATACAGAATATGATAAAATATAATAAGTAGTAATAAATATTAGTGAATAGTAACACAATATGATATAATTATTCAAAGAAAAGAGGGATATACTATGGCAGATAATACAATAAAATTTCCTTTTTCAGATGAACCTGTAGAACAACACCCAATTGATGAAAAAGAAAAAGAACAATTCGATAAAATAAGAAGATTCCTCGAAAAACTAAAAACTCGAAAAGACCAAAACATAGAGGAACATATCATAAAAATTTTGGATTTAAGAAAAGCAAAATCAGCAGCTGAATTAGAGATAATGTACAGTGCAATAAAAGAAATACTAGAAACCCAACCAAAAGCAAGTAATATAATCATAAATTATATAAGAAGACTCATGAAAGAAAGTGAAACTGATTGTAATAGTATACATGCTAAATTTTGGGGGAAATATAAAGATTTTAACAAAAATGCTGAATTAACAACAGTTTTAAGGAAAGATATTGGTATATTAATACCTGAAATAATTCCTGAATTAGCAATAGTGCATAATTTCACACCTAAAAACACATCATGGGGCGAAAATAAAAGCCAAATAGAAATAACTAAAGTGCCCGCTATAAAAGAAGAATATAGGGAAACAATTAAGGATTGGAACACTTACGCAATATTGGAAAAGAAAATAGCTGAAAGAATATATCAAATGCAATTCAGTAGAATAATAGATACTAATTATTTTGAATGTAGAGGTACAAAAATAGTTCCAGGTATAAAAAGGAAAATCAAAATATGGTTAAAATATGTTAATAGAGAAGATACATTTGGCCATAAGAAACAAGTCATATAAATGAAGGAGTTAAAATATGATATTAAATATACAATGTAATAATATAATGATAAATAACTTCTTATATGTCGCTAAAAACATAATGAATTTAATTATGATTTTTGCCCCAATTATGGCAATAATAAGCTTTACAATAGGATTTTCTAGATTATTAATTAATCCAGATGAAAAAAAAGGTATAAATAAAATATTTAATATTGGTAAAGCCCTTGTAATAATATTCTTTATACCTGTTTTAGTTAACATAGTAATGTACCTATTAGGTGAAAATGCCATAAGCACTTGTTATAGAAGCGCTAAAGCCCCATCAGTTGCAAACAAATACGTTCCAGTAACAACAGAGGAAGGTAAAACAATTTTTGTAGATCCAAAAGCCTATGAAAAAGGTGTTCCTCAAAATCTAGATTTTAGTTGTTCAAGCAAAATAATAAAAGCTAAATTCTCATGTGATACAATGAGAATTGTAGAGCAACACTATAAAGACTTTAATGTATATAACTTTAAAAGCTATATACAAAAAGTGGGCGGATATCAAAACTATGTAAACTCTTTAGGAGGAATATTTTCAGAATATTATGGTAAAAATGTAAAAGTAACAACAGTTGAAGAATTTCAAAAAATTGCTGAATACGTGTATGGTTTCTTATACATATATGGTGCAGACTACTACAACGGAAAAGGCAGCCCAACCTCACACTATTGTAAATGGGGCGGTGGATGTTTATATTATAGTGATGGCAACTCATATGCACCGGCTTCGGAAGATGGCTTCTATCCTGGATCAGGTAGAAACGATGGAGATGGGTTATCAGATAAAGACCACTTTGATAAAATGATATCAAATGTAAATAAACCAAATATAACAATTAACTGTAACTATACAGCCGACATGGTATTTGTAAAAGCTGGTTTATTATACAACGGTGTAAGAAATTATGGTTCAGACGCTTATAAAGCGCAAGCTAAAGATAAAAGAAACAGAATAGTTACAAGATTTTCAGATTTACAAGTAGGCGATGTAATACACTTCTTTAAAAATAAGGTAGATAGTTCCAATCCAAGCACATGGGAAAATGGAGATTGGAGGCACGTCGCAACTGTAGGAGAAGTATACAAAGATCAAAACTTAGTTGTAATGTATGATGGAGGAAGATATTATACAGATCACAGGAATTTCAAATGGACAATAGACACCTCAAAGACAACCTCACACTTATATAATTATGATGGTTGGGGCGCAATTCATATGTTTGACTTACAATAGGAGAGATAAAATGGAAATAATTGAAGTAACAAAAGAAGAATTCGAAAAAATAATTAATTCAAAAGAAAAACTACTAGTAGACTTTTATGCAGATTGGTGTGGTCCATGCAAAATGTTAAGACCAGTCCTTGAAGAAATTGCTAAAGAAAAAGAAGATATTAAAATAGTATCAATAAATGTAGACCAAGAAGAAACTCTAGCAAGAGAATACCATGTATTTTCAATACCTTGTTTAGTATTAATAAATAATGGTAAAGAAGAAAAAAGAACTGTAGGTTTCCAAGAAAAAGAAAAACTACTAGATTTTATTGATAAATAATAATATACAACAACATGAAAGAGCCAAGCAAAACAAAGAAAAAATGCTATACAAAATGTATAGTATTTTTATTATTTTTACCTAAAATGTGGTATAATATAGCCAGGTGATAATATGACTATATATGAATATATAAAAGAAACCGGAAAACTCTCATTTAAAGAAGAAAAAATAAACGAAATAGACTATGCCTTATTCTCATTCTTATCCTATGCAGATTACTCCAAAATATTTAAAGGTGAAGAAAGATATACCATAGAAGAAATCGTCAAAATGCATAACCAACTATATCCAAAAAGAGACCATAGTGTTATAGCGGTAAAAGAAGGTCATAAAATACTAAAAGAAATGTCTAAATACAAAAGATATAAAGACTGTATAATATATAATCACTCATATATTGCCAACGATAGAGTACAATTTGGAGCAATTTCAATTGAATATGAACCAAATAAAGTATTTGTATCATTTGAAGGAACAGACCAAACATTTGTGGGGTGGAAAGAAAACTTTATCCTAAGTTATGATGCCCATACAGAGTCACATGAATACGCCATTAAATATTTAAATAAATACTTTACCTGGAATAATAAAGATTTAATAGTAGGTGGACATTCTAAAGGTGGGAACTTAGCTTTAGTAGGTTCTATGTATTGTAATATACTAGTAAGAAGAAAAATAAAGAAAGTCTTTGGAGCCGACTCACCAGGACTATTAGAATCAGAATATAAATCTAGTCGCTACGAAAGAATTAAAAATAAATATCTACATATAATACCAAACAATTCTGTTGTAGGTATACTACTATATCATTCTAATGATAAAGTCATTAAAGCAACTACAAAAACAATATTAACTCATAATATACTTTATTGGAACATTATAGATAATCGTTTTGAAAGATCAACCTTAAATCCATTAAGTAAAGAATTAGATAAAGAAATAAAAAAATGGGTTAATCAATGTAATAAAGAAGATAAAGAAGAATTTGTAAATGAATTTGTAAATATATTAAAAAAAGCTAACGTAACTTCAATATTAGATTTAAAAGAAAAGAAAAGCAATATTATTAAATTAATATATGATAGTAAAGGGATGAGTCCTCAAGCAAAGAAAGTAGTAGAAGACTTAATAAGTATATTAATTAAATGCTTTAAAGACACCAAAAAAGAAGAACTAAAAAATTCAATATCCAATATATTTACAATACTAAATAGAGGAAAAAATGCAATTAACAAAAAAAGAAAAACAGTGGATCAATAATAAATTAAATTCTCTCGAAAAATCAAAATTTAGGAGTTCGTTCCATTTAAACAAAAAAATGATAGAATATATAGATATAAAAGGATTAGAATTAGTAGAATCTCATTGTAATGATTTTATAGATAAAAATCTAAAAAATTATAATAAAGAAAAAGATGGAAAACAAACGCCTACTAAGAACCATCCCGTATTTGTTGCTCAACATGCAACAGCTACTTGTTGTAGAGGCTGTATTGAAAAATGGTACCATATACCAAAAGAAAAAGTATTACAAGAAAACGAAATAAAGTGTATAAAAGCAATGATTATGGAATGGATAACAAAAGAATATACAACAAAGAAGGAGCAATAAATGAAAACATGTATCTTAATAGGAGGTAACTCCGAAGAACTAGATATAGATAAGAAAATAATAGAATTATCAAAAAAAGATAATCCTAATTATTTGTATATAGGTCTAGCAAACTCTTATGCTGATTCTAGATATGATCAAATAAAAAAAGTATATAAAAACTATAATTGTAATACAAAATATTTAAAAAAAAGTAATGTAATAAACAATCCAAAACTAGTAGAAGAGAAAATTAATGAAGCTGATATAATCTACATAGACGGGGGAGATACAATAAAACTACTAGATTATGTAAAAAACTATGAAATGGAGTCTTTATTAAAAGATGCCTACGACAAAGGAACAATTATGGTTGGAATATCTGCCGGAGCTATATTACTATCTAATGAAGGCCTATCAGATTCATATATTTTAAGGAAAGAGAAAGATACCTACGAATTCTTAAAAGGCTTAAACTTTGTAAACGTAAAAATATGCCCTCATTACACTAGAGATAAAGAAAAAATAATTAAAGCGAAGAACAAAGAAAAAGATGTAGTATATGGCTTACCAAATGGAACTGCCCTAATAATAACCAATAACAAAATAGAAAAAATAGAATCAATAAATAATAAAATAGAAAGTATAGAATGATAAATATGAAAAGAATAAAAAGCCTAACAGTAAAAGCCATATTAATAGTGGTACTAATAGTATGCTATCAATTTATTATTAATTTTGAAATAAAAGATAATAAGCCTAAAAACACAATTAATAAACCAACAGAAGTATATCCTTTTCAAATGTATTTTATTGACGTAGGTGAAGCAGATTGTATATTAATAAAATATAATGACGAATATACATTAGTAGATGCAGGAAACAATAAAGATGGTAAAAAAATAGTCAAATATCTAAAAGACTTAGGGATAGAGCATTTTGAATACGTCATAGGAACCCACGCTCATGAAGACCATATAGGCGGTATGGATGACATAATAAAAAACTTTAGTATAGATCATTATTATATGCCAAAAACAGAAGTTGATATGATAACATACACTGAAATAAAAGATGAATTAAATAAAAAAGGTATAAAATATGAAACACCAAAAATTGATAAGTCTTTTAAAATGTCCCAAGTACAATTCAAAGTATTATGGATAGATGATAATAAAGAAGATATAAATGCGACCTCAATAGTATTAAAAGTAAACTATCAAAATACAAGCTATTTATTAATGGCCGATGCCACAACAGACGTAGAACACCAAATATTAGAAAAGGATATAGAAAGCGATCTAATAAAAGTTGCTCATCATGGATCTAATCATTCATCAAGTGCTGTCTTTTTAAAAAAAGTAAATCCAAAATATGCCATCATATCGGTAGGAACCCCCAATGATTATGGGTTTCCAAAACAAGTAACTCTAGAAAAGTTAGAGAAATTAAACACCCTAGTATTACGAACAGATGAGCTAGGTACTATAATAGCCTCATCAGATGGAAATAATATATATTTTGATTCAATAAGAACAGATACAAATTATATCGAATAATAAAGAGGAATTATAATGGAAGCAAAAATAGAAAAATTAGACAATTTAGGCAGAGGAATAACATATATAAATAATAAAATATGTTTTGTAAATAATGCCCTACCTAATGAAATAGTAGAAATCAAATTAGAACAAGAACATAAAAAGTATATAGAAGCTACACTAGTAGAAATTAAAGAAGAATCTCCTTTTAGAATAATAGAAGAATGCCCATATTCAAATATATGTGGTGGGTGTCAATTAAATCATTTGTGTTACAACGAAGAAAATAGATATAAAAGGAATAAAATTAAATCTCTATTATATAAGTATGCCAACATAGAAGAAGACAAAGTTGACCATATAAAGTATGAAGATAGGAATTATTACAGAAATAAAATAACACTACACGGAAAAGATGGTAAACTAGGCTTATATGGAAAAAAATCAAAAGATATAATTCCAATCCAAGAGTGTATTTTAGTAAACAACAAAATAAACGAAACCATTAAATGGCTAAGTATGAATAATATTAATATAACAGAAGCTATTATAAAAACCTCCAATGATGAATCAGAATTAATGGTATCAATAAAAGGAGAAGTATCCAGAGTTGATGAATTAAAAAGAAAATGTAATGTATTAATAATTAATGGAGAATATCTATCAAAAGATAAAAGAATTGAAACAACTATAAGTAATAATAAATACGAAGAAAGTATAAATTCCTTTTTCCAAGTAAATAAAACTCTTACAGAATCATTATATGATGAAGTAAAAAACACCATAAAAGATAATAATATTAATACAGCCTTAGATTTATATTGTGGTACAGGAACAATAACTATATATATAAGTGATTATTGTAATAAAATAATAGGTATAGATAATAATCCATCTAATATAAAAGATGCAAATATAAACAAACAACTAAACAATAAAGAAAACATAGAGTTTATCTGTGACAATGTAGAAAATAAAATAGATAAATTTAAAGAAATCGATTTAATAGTAATAGATCCACCAAGATCAGGTCTTGATAAAAAAACTAGAGAATACTTAAGAATAATAAAACCAAAAATTATTATTTATGTATCATGTGACCCACTAACATTATCAAGAGACTTAAATGAATTAAAAACGGACTACAACATAATTAAAGTAAAACCATTCAATATGTTCCCTAGGACATATCATTGTGAGTCCATCGTAGTTTTAGAAAGGAAGTAAAGATGAAGAAAATAATTATTATAATAACAATTATAGTATTAATTTCAATAATAATATTTGTATATAATAGAAAAAGTGAAAAAAATGGTTTTACTGGTACTATATATACAATAAACTATTGTGAAGGAAAAGATCATTGTGATAAGCTGATTACAATTGGTAAAAAAATTCCAAGTAGTATAAAACAATACAAGTCAAGTGAAGTTGCTATAAAAGATTTTAACAATAAGAAAATGTATTATAAGCACATTATAAAAAATGATATTGTAAAAGAAAGTTATGTTGAATTTATTATTGATAATAATATGGTTTCATTAAAAGGAGCTGATTCATCATATTATGAACATAATAAAAATGTTTTATTAAAAATATTTGATAGTAATAATTGTACAATTTCAGATACCAATATTCATTGTAGTGCTTATGGAATGTATGCCAACGCTTTTCAAAATGGTTATGTAGAAGTTGGTTATAGTTATTGGAATTGTTATGTTTCTGAAAAAGGAAATTCACTATGTTCTTTTGGAAAATAAAAATGTAATTGTTAAAACTTGTACTGGGAAACATATTCTATTGACCTAGAACTAGGTTAAACGATATGTTCTTCGCCCCAGGACAGGGCACTCAGAGAGTGTCTGTGTATTAGAAAGAAAGTAAGGAGAGATTAAAATGAAATTAATATTCGGAACAACAAGTAAAAGAAAAGTAGAGGATTTACAAAATACAATTAATGAAATGAATTTAGACATTGAAGTATTGAGTATGGAAGATATTGGATGGGATAGAGGAGAAATTGAAGAAAATGGCACAACCATTGAAGAAAACTCTCTTATTAAAGCACAAGCAATTTTATCATTCTGTAAAGACCATAATATTAATTATCCAATTATGGCAGATGATGCTGGATTATTTGTTGATGAATTAAACGGAGAACCAGGCATATATACAGGAAGATACGCAGATGATGAACTTGCAATTGATCCAAAATTACCAAAATATCAATGCGTAGTAAAATTACTTAGAAAACTAAATGACGGAAATAATAGGAATGCAATATATAGATGTTGTGTAACAACAATGATGCCAAATGGTGAATATCATCAAGAATTAGGTGAGAGTGAAGGTACAATAGCAAAAGAAATAATTGGAGATCTAACTAAACCATATTTCTATTCAGTATTCATTTTGAATGGCACAAATGTGGCTTTTAATAAGTTGAAACCAGAAGAACTAGATAATACATATAGATACAAAGCTTTAAAAAAAGCACTAAAAAATATTTAATAAGCACTTATTCCCAATACTGAAACAACATAGGTATTTTTATGTATAGGAACATGTTTTTAAATATGAAACATGGTTAAATGACCTATTCCTGAATAGGTGTCCACCCATTGTGAATCTATCACAGTTTTAGAAAGAAAGTAATTATGGAATTAGAAGATTTGTATGATAAGATTTTTAATAAGTTAATTAAAACAATCAGAAGATTAAGATATTAGGAACGAAAGTTCATTTTATTTGTGGTATAATTTTATATAGAGGTTGATGTTATGAAAAAGTATAAAATATTATATTATGTTACAACAATTATGAGTATGCTAGTTGGATTATGGCATTTTTTTGTTCCAGTTATGTTTCAATGGTATGATTATTTACCAATGCAATATAAAAACTTAATTGTAGGAATAGATTATACAAATTATTGTGCTAAAGAACTATATTTCTTTTTAACTATAGTTTGGATATTTAGAGCATGTTTAGCAACATTTATTGAACCGTGGCCATTAGAACCTATACCTTTAGCTGCAATATTACAACTTGTATTATCTGATTTATTAGCATTTATGATGATAACTATGAGTATTGTATTTTATAAAAATATAAAAAAGATTAAATAGAAAACTACAATTTAATGATTAACTCGGAAGATTAAGATATATAGAACGGATGAGAATCCATTTTTGTGTGGTATAATTATATGAGAGTGATGAGCATGAAAGAGTTTTTAGATAGAATTAGAAAAGTAGATAATAATTTAAACCTTAAAAATAAAATAATTAATACTATATTAATCTTTTTATTTGGAATAGTTTTAGGAATGTTTTCTAAATGGTTAGATAACTTGACTATTGACAATTCCATATGGTGGATGAATATTTTTGAAAGACTAGATTTAAATAATTTCTTCTCTGAAATGGCAATTTGGTTATTTATAGCTATTACTATTTCAGTATTTAGCAAATCACCATTAAGAGCAAGTATTAATGTATTATTGTTCTTTGCAGGAATGTGTGTTAGTTACCATTTATATACAATTATGTTTAGTGGATTTAACCCTAAAAACTATATGATGATATGGTACAGATTTACTTTAATTTCCCCAATACTTGCATTTATATGTTGGCATAGTAAAAGTGAAAATAAATTATCAATTATAATTGGTAGTTTAATAATGTTTGTAATGTTTGCAAGTTGTTTTAGCGTAGGAATGTGGTATTTTGATTTTAAAGGAGTTTTATACGCACTTACATTTATAACTACTTGTATAGTTTTATACAAGAAACCAATGAATACAGGAATCAGTTTAATAATAGGATTGATTTTAGCATTTTTAATAAGAATACCATTTATAAGTGGTTAATCGTAAGATTAAGATATACGGAACGGATGAGAATCCGTTTTTGTGTGGTATAATTTTAGTATAAAATGTTAATTTTTATTTGAGATCAATAGCAAAACTAAATGTTGAAATACATTGCTTATAGCAAACTATTTCTAAATGGGGAACATATTCTGTTGACCTATTACAGGCCTAGAGTATATGTTCTTCGCCCAAGGACAGGGCATTGTGAAAGTATCACAGTACTTGAAAGGAGATAATATATGAGTAAGTATGAACCATTATGGAGATATGTAAAAGAAAATAATAAAGAAGAGTATAAATTATCATTTGAAGAAGTTGCCAAAATTACTGGTTTCCCATTTGATCATGCATTTTTATCATTCAAAAAGGAATTACCAAATTATGGATATGAATTTAAAAAACTATCCTTAAAAGAAAAATGGGTTTGGATTATTAAAAAGAAATAATGGCATGTCAAAAACCAATAGACAAGGTTGATAAACTATTGGTTTTAGGAATGTAAAGACCCATGAACATACAAAAAGTGAGATGTCAAAAGCCCACTGTCTAGCCATTGCGAATCCATCTCAGTTTTAGAAAGGAAGTAGGATATGAATATATATGAAGGTAATAATTGGACTATTGTATTTGTAGATTGGTGCCAAGAATTT
>CACZGA010000050.1 GCA_902780585.1 uncultured Erysipelotrichaceae bacterium
GGGAAGCTTAAAATAGATTTATTAGAAGAAAGAATAAAAGATATTAATAGTAATTGTAATGTTATTAAGATTGGTAAGTTTATTAACCAAGATAATTATTTGGAGTTATTTAATAATAAAATAGATTATTTTGTAGATTGCTGTGACACAGTAATTGTAAAAAAATTAGTAATGAAAGAATGCTTAGAAAAGGATATACCTTTTATTGGTTCTATGGGTACGGGTAATAAGTTAGATCCGTCTAAACTTGAAATTACTGATATTCGTAAAACAGTAAATGATCCTTTAGCACGAATACTTAGAAAGTTTGTGAAAGATGAAAAGATTAATAAGAAAGTAATGGTTTTATCTTCTAGTGAATTACCTGTAAAAACAGGAGATAGAACTCCTGGATCAACTGCTTTTGTACCAGCTAGTGCGGGATTATTAATCGCTAGTTATATTGTTAGAGAATTTATAAAAAAATAAAAGTGTTAAGATTTTTAACACTTTTATTTAACACTTTTATTATGCTTTTCTTTGAATATTATTAGTTTTACTAGTAGGAAATTCTCCGTAGGCTACTTTTAAATAATCAATAAATAAATTTGGATTATTACTAATTATTTCGGCAAGGCTTTTTTCTGTTTTTCTTTCTAATGATTCAAAACTTAAAGGTTCTAATTTACTTTTGTCTGAATGTGTTCTTGACTTTAATTGATTATTAAATGATATTAGTTCTCCTATTACGTTATTTATAAATGGATTGTCTTGGTATTTTTCCTTTAATGATGCGATGAGTAAATCTATGTCTTCTGTTGTAAATGCTTTGTCACAAGAACAAGCAATTTTTGCTTGTTCTGCTCCTGTAGGACATATGTATTTTATAGTAATATTTGGATCTGTGCCCCGAATAGACCACTCTTTATTAATTTCTATGCTTTCTAAATAGGATTTGTATGATATATGAGCTGTTCCATGCTTTTGTGGCATCATTTCTTCTATTTCTGGTGGAATCAATTTTTTTTCACTTCCGAGCGATCTTTCTAAGGCAACCCCATAAAATGTTTCTGGTGGATTCCCAAATTCGCTTGCTTTTTGAATAACCGTTTTTAAAAATGTTATTGAGTCGTTTTGAGCTAATGATACATGATATGTTTCACGAGTTGTTTCTTGTTTAGCATCTGATGAATTTACAAGTTGATATTCAACTTTTGGTTGTATAGTAAACCTCTTTGTTAATAGTTCTCTTTGCTTTGGGTCTAATAATTTTATTGTAAATACTTTGCCTTGATTGTTTTCTACAGTTATGGCAAAATCTTTATATTCATCTGTTCCATATATTTTTTCCATATTGAACCTCCCATTAAATTATACCATAAAAAGATACATGTTTTTATATGTATCTTATAACTTACGATATAGACCAATAACTTTTCCTAAAATAGTACATTCTTTTAGAATAATTGGTTCCATAGTATCGTTTTCTGGTTGTAGTCTAAAATAACCATTTCCTTTATAGAATGTTTTTACAGTAGCTTCATTATTTTCATTCATGGCTACTACTGTTTCACCGTTTCTAGCAGTATTTTTTCTTTCAACAATTAATATGTCTCCATCATATATTCCTACATTAATCATTGATTCACCACTTACTCTTAGAGTGAATACATCACTTTTTGTTGTGATTAAATTGGCAGGAAGAGAGAAGTATTCATCTGGAGTTTCTATTGCTTCTATAGGAGTTCCGGCAGTTACTTTACCAAGTAGGGGAACATCTACTACATTTTCTTTTTCTTGTATATATTCATTTGGAACTAATATTTCTAATGTTCTATTTTTATTGCCACCTTTTTTTATGTATCCTTTTTCTTCTAATTTCTTTAAATGAAAATGAATAGTGGCAGGAGATGATAAGTTTGTTTCTTCACCAATTTCGCGTACAGTAGGTGGGTAACCTTTCTTAGCTACTAATTTTTTTATTGCTTGTAAAATAAATGCTTGTCTGCCTGTTAATTTTTCCATTATTTTACCTCCTCTATATGAATTATTTTAACATAGCTATTGTAAAATGTCAAACAAATGTTTTAATACGTATTGACACGAACAAATATTCGTTTTAAGATGGATACATAAGATGAAGGGAGTGATTTATATGAGAGAAATATGTATGAAAGGGTTGGTTATATTATTAGTTTATTGCTTGTTTGGGGCTTATTTATTACTAGTAAGTGAGAGAATTGAAAGATTAGAAAAACAAGATGAATTAGAAAAAGTAAATGTTTCTATTAATTATAGTGAATAATAATTCTTTGTGTTATACTAGGAGCAGATGTATGAGGTGATTTACTTGAAAAAGATAATATTAGTAGATGGAAATAAATAATTTATTATTCCGTAGTTTTTATGCAACTGCTTATCAAGGCGTAATTATGAAAAATTCTAAAGGTTTTCCTACAAATGCTTTATATGGTTTTATTAATATGATGAATAAAATTATTAAAGAGGAACAACCTAATTATATTATGGTAGCTTTTGATAAAGGTAAGACCTTTAGACATGATCAATATAAAGACTATAAGGCAGGAAGAATGGCTGTTCCAGATGAACTTAAAATGCAATTTCCTAAAGCAAAAGAAGTTTTAAATAGTATGGGAATTAAGCATTTTGAAATTGATAATTATGAGGCCGATGATATTATTGGAACACTTTCTAAAATAGTTGATGAAGAAGATCAATTTATTGCGACTATTATAAGTAGTGATAAAGATTTATTGCAGTTAATTAGTGATGAAGTAACTGTTAAATTATTAAAACAAAGTGACTATATTATGATGAATAGAGATGAGTTTTTTAAGACTTATCAAGTTGAACCAATCCGTATGATTGATTTAAAAGCATTAATGGGAGATTCTAGTGATAATATTCCTGGGGTTAAAGGTATAGGAGAAAAAACGGCAATTCAATTACTTTCTAAATATGGTAGTTTAGATGGGGTATATGAACATTTGGATGAGATATCTCCTAAGACTAGAGAAAAATTAGAAAATGATAAAGATAATGCCTATAAGAGTTATAATTTGGCTACTATATATAGAGAAGTACCATTGGACTTTCAATTAGAAGATTGTAAGTATATGGGTTATAATCCTAGTGAATTTAAAAAGCAATTAGAAGAGTTAGAATTCTATTCTTTATTAAAGAAATTAGATTTTTCAAGTACGTCTTTAGAGAAAGAAGAAAAAGTTGAAGATAAAGAGATAGTTATTGAAGATATTAATAGTTTTTCATTAAAAGATTATTCATTTTACGTTGAAACTAGGGGTTCTGTTTATAGTAAGAGCACTATTCTAGGTGTAGGAATATATGACGGAGAAAAAGGTTACTTTATTTCTGCAGAAGAAATAGAAAAATATAAAGAAATATTTAATAGTGATGTTTCTAAGTATACATATGATTTAAAAAGATGCTTAGTAGTATGTAGTGATATTGAATTTAAAAATGTGACTTTTGATACTATGATTGCGGCTTATTTACTTGATTATGTTGTGAAAGATGATATTAGTTTTGTTGCTAGGAGTTTTGATGTTAATATTCCTGATTATGAGAGTTTATATGGTACTGATAAGAGACCTAAAGATATTTCTTTAGAGGAATTAAAGAAGATTTGTTGTTTAAAAGCAAAGTTTATTTATGATACTCGGGAAAGAATTCTTAATGAATTAAATGAAAATGAAGAGATGGAGTTATTTGATAAGATTGAGATGCCTTTAACTATTGTGCTTGCAGATATGGAAAAGACTGGTATTAGGGTAGATAGAGATTATCTAAAAAGATTAGAAGAAGAACTTCAAACACAAATGAAGGGTATTGAAGAAGAAATATATAAAATGGCTGGTAGTACTTTTAATATTATGTCTCCTGCCCAACTTGCTAAAGTATTATTTGAGGATTTAAAAATACCTTATCCAAAGAAAGTAAAAGATAATAAGTATTCTACGAGTAAAGATATTTTAGATAAGATATTAAATGAACATCCTATTGTAAATAAAGTATTAGAGTATAGGACACTTGCTAAATTATATACAAATTATGCGGTTGGTTTACAAAATGAAATAAGAGAAGACGGAAGAATACATACAATATTTACACAAACTTTAACTAGAACGGGAAGACTTTCTAGTATAGAACCTAACTTACAAAATATTCCAGCTAGAAATGAATATTCAAAATTAATTCGTAAAGCATTTTTACCTGATGAGAATTCTTTATTATTATCAAGTGATTATTCACAGGTAGAATTAAGAATATTTGCACATATGTCACATGAAGCTAATTTAATACAAGCTTTTATTGATGGAAAAGATATTCATACTAAGACTGCTAGTGATATATTTAATGTTCCAATGGAAGAAGTTACTAAAGAGATGAGAAGAAATGCTAAAGCTGTTAATTTTGGTATATTATATGGAATTAGTGGTTTTGGTTTATCAGAAGATTTAGGTATAGATATAGTATCGGCTAAAAAGTTTATTGATAATTATTTACAAACATATCCAGGAATTCAAGATTATATGGATGAAGCTAAAGCATTAGCTTATCGTAATGGTTATGTTAAAACTTTAATGAATCGTAAGAGAGTTATTGAGGAGTTAAATAATAAGAACTTTATGATTCGTAGTAGTGGAGAGAGAATGGCGCTTAATACACCTATTCAAGGAACAGCTGCGGATATATTAAAAAAAGCTATGGTTGAAATATATGATGAATTTAGAAAGAGAAATCTAAAAAGTAAAATGTTAATCCAAGTACACGATGAGTTAGTATTTAATGTGTTAAAAGACGAATTAGATGAAGTAAAAGAAATTGTTCAGGATATAATGGAGAATACATTTAAATTAGATGTTCCTTTGAAAGTAGATATTGAAGTTGGAGAGAACTGGTATGAAGCAAAGTAGTGAATTGATTTTTTATATGGTTAATGGTATAATACAAAGCATTATTACTGAGGAGTGTGTATAGTATGAAAAAGAAAATAATAATTACTTCTATAATTGTATTACTAGTTGTTTGTGGTTGTAGTTTTAAACAAAAGAAAGATTTTATTTCATTTAGAGATAAATTAGATGATGATTTGAATTATGCATTGATGGTTCCAGGAAATGAAACTAAAAATTTATTCTTTGATTTTAAATTAACTGATAGTTATGTTGCAACTTTAACTGCTACTTATAATGATGAGGTTTTAAGTACTGAGAATTTAGGAACTTTTAAGGGGACTGGAAAATATTATATTACAATTGCTAATGATGGTAAAAGGTTGAAATACTATGATTATTTAATTAGTAATGGTTTTTCTTCATCAGCATTTGATTGGCAAGATATTCCTTTTGAAACAGAAGGTCTAGGATCTATTGATTCTACTGGGTTTTCTAATATAATTAAGCCTCAGGGAGATAAAATAGAATTAGGTAAAATATTTATTTCTAGAAGTAGAGAAAAAGAAGATGAGGTTGTGACAATTAGTTTAGATTTAATAAAAGAGTTAAGTAAGTAGGTGATATTGTGCCTGAAAAACCAGAAGTAGTTACAGTATGCAAAGTATTAGAAGAAAAAATAATAGGTAAGAAGATTACGGGATGTAATGTATATTGGGATAATATTATTGAGGTACCTAATGTTAGTGAATTTAAAAATGATATTATTGGGGAGAATATTCATTCTGTTAATTCTAAGGGTAAGTTTATTGTAATTGAATTAGATAAATATTATTTATTAATTCATTTAAGAATGGAAGGTAAATTTACTTTTAGGAATATAGGGGATGAGTTTTCTAAGCATGAACATGTAGAATTTATTTTAGATGATGTTATTTCTTGGAGATATCATGATGTTCGTAAGTTTGGCAGAATGTATTTACTTTTAAAGGGAGAAGCTTATTCTATTAAACCATTAAATGAATTGGGATATGATTATTATGAACCACTTCTTACGGGAGAATATTTATATTCTAAATTTCAGACTAAGAAATTACCTATCAAAACAGTATTACTTGATCAAAGTATTATTGCGGGGATTGGTAATATATATGCGAATGAAATATTATTTTTAAGTGGTATTTCACCTGAGAAGAAAGCTTGTGAAATTACTAAAGAAGAATGTGATACTTTAATTATTAATACAAGGGATGTACTTGATAAAGCTATTGAATTAGGAGGTACAACTATAAAGAGTTTTACTTCAGCTGAAGGAGTTCATGGATTGTTTCAAACTGAGTTAATGATTCATGGCAGAGATAAGGAACCTTGTAAAGTTTGTGGTACTATGGTTGAAAAAATTTACTTAAATGGACGGGGAACTTATTATTGCCCAAAGTGTCAGAAATAGTAAAGGAATAGTGAAAATACTATTCTTTTTTATTTTTTTTGATATAATTATTTTGTATATTAGGATTGGTGATAATATGAAGAAAACTAAAATTATTTGTAGTGTAGGACCAGCTTGTGAAAGTGTAGATGTTATGACAGATATGGTTTATCATGGGATGAATTGTGCTAGAATAAATCTTTCACATGCTGATTATGATGGGTGTTTAAAAACAGTTGATGTTGTACGTCAAGTACGTAGAAATAGTGGAGTTCCTGTTGCGATTATGTATGATACTAAGGGACCTGAATTTAGAACTTTAGATTTTGAGGGTGAAGGTATTACTATTAATGTGGGAAATACTATTTGGATGGTAAAAGAGAATGTTCTTGGTAATAGTAGTAAGTTTGGGGTAAACCACCCTGAAGCAATTGATTCTATCGAAGTAGGAAATCATGTGTTGGTAGATAATGCATTACTTGATTTAGAAGTAATTGAGAAGAATGATAATGGTGTTTTATTAAAAGCTTGCAACGATGGGGAGATTAAAAGCCATAAAACTCTTAATGTCCCAGGGGTACATTTAAATTTACCTTTTATTAGTGAACAAGATAGAAAAGATATTATTTTTGCATCACAACATTCTTGCGATTATTTAGCACTTTCATTTGTTAATAGAGCTGAAGATGTTAGAGAGGTTCGTACTATTATCGAAGAAAGTGGTGGAGATGCGCGTATTATTTCTAAAATAGAGAGTCAAATGGGTATAGAAAATATTGATGAAATAATTGCAGCATCAGATGGTATCATGATTGCTAGAGGAGATTTGGGAGTAGAAATTCCTTTAGAGAAAGTACCTACAGTACAAAAAGATATTATTAGAAAATGTCGTGAAAATGGTAAGTTTGCGATAGTTGCTACGGAAATGTTAGCTTCTATGTATACAAATCCTAGACCTACTAGAGCAGAAGTTTCAGATATTGCGAATGCTGTTTTAGATGGAACAGACTGTGTAATGTTATCAGGTGAAACAACTGTTGGTAAATATCCTGTTGAAGCAGTTGATTTTATGAGTAAGATTTGTACTTCTGTTGAGGAGACTATTGATTATTCTAAACATACTGTTTATAAAAGAGAAATTGGAGTATCTGATACCAATGACTGGATTTACGGCACGTAAGATAAGTAATTTAAGACCAAATTGTATAATTTTAGCGTGCTGCCCATCTAATCATATTGCAGAGAAATTAGCTCTTAATTTTGGGGTTAAACCAGTGGTTACAGAGGTTTTTCATGATACAGATCAGATGATAGAAAAGGCTAAAGAGATAGCAAAAGAAGAGTTCCATTTACAAGAGGGAGATTTAATTGTTGTTACTGGTGGGTTCCCATTAGGACAAACTAGAATGACAAATTATATTAGAATAGTAGAAATATAAGAATCTTATATTTCTTTTTTTGTAATATAATAAAAATGTGATATAATTTTACTAATTTTATTATCTGTAGATGGAGTGATGTTATTGTGGGTATTCGTTCAATCATAACCTATTTGTTTACGCGTGATGGCAGGTTAGTAGTAATGGTAAAAGAAGACCAGAATGGGTTACCAATGGTTGATAATTTAATTCCTTGGTTTGTTGAAACTTCTAGGGATGGAAATACTGATTCTAGTTTGCCTGTATTATGTGTTTCTAAAGAAATAATTATTGGTAATCATAATTATGATAGATTATTAGCTCGGTGTTTGGGAGAACATCTTTATAATACTCATAAAATTGTTGAGAAAAATTTAGCTTTGGGCCAAGTAGAGGATTATGGGCAGGCTAGTGGAGGTCGGATAGTAGACTTTATTGCTTATGGTAATGAAAATTGTGAGACTGCATTTTTTGTACGCAATGGGGAGACTGAATGTAGAGATTTGGGTAATGAAGTTTATACTGATATATCTTATAGATATGCAGTGGCGCCGAGAGGTATGTTTCCTGACCCTAGTGATGGGCAAGAACATGAATGGATACGGTTTAACAATGTTGGGCGCTTAAAGTCAGGTACTGTTGTAGCAGTGCCGCCAACTAATCTTAGCACACTTCGCAATGGTGTTGTAGGAATTTCACAACCACTTGGTTTTGCGATTAATTCTGATCAGGCAAGACTATTAGAGAATATTTCTAATAAGTTAGGTGATATGTTTACTGAAGAAAACGAACGAGAAAATGTTGGGATAGCGGGTTTAGGCAAATAGTTTCTATAATTCTTACTTTTTTGTTATAATTTAAAAAGCTGCTTATTTAGCAGCTTTTTTTATATCAAAATATAAATCATATAGTTTTTGGGTTCCGTTTTCTAAGTAATAATAATGAAATATGTATGGTATAAATAAACATAAAGTTATTAAAAATAGTAAGAATAAGCCTATACTTTCTAGTGCCAAGAAACCTATTAAGAATAGTATAGTTCCCATAGCAGTCATGAAGGTAACAATTAAATGAACTAATCTTTCATGTTGGAAGAATAATATCCAAGTATATACTTCTTCAGCTAACTCTTTGTTTACTTCATTCTTTTTTAATTTTTTTTCTAGTTCTTCACAATAATTTGATAGTTTAATTTTCATTACTTTTCTCCTCAATTCTTTCTGACATAGGTTTATTATCAAAGTCTTCACCAATTAAGAATTCATGCAATATCTCTTCTTCGCTTTCGACACTTATTTCTTCTATTCTATCTACTTGGCATTTTGAGGCCTTTAAGATGGCTTCTATTTTATCAACAGCATTTTCTACTTTATCATTTATTACTACATAATTATATTGAGGTATTTCATTTATTTCTCTATAGGCACTTTTAAATCTTTCAATTATTTGCTTTGGAGATTCTTTACCTCTTTCCTTAATTCTTCTTTTTACTTCTTCCATTGATGGGGCCATAATAAATATTAATAATACTTCAGGAAACATTTCTTTAACATATTTAGCACCATCTACATTTATTTCTAGAACAACGTCTTTTCCTTTATCTAGCATTTCTTGGACTTCTTTTTTAGGAGTACCATAATAATCTTCACGATGAGATTTAGCATATTCTAAAAAATCACCATTTTTTATTTTTTCTTCAAACTCATCTTTAGAAATAAAATAATATTCTTTACCATTAGTTTCTCCATCTCTAATAGGTCTTGATGTATAAGAAATAGATAACGCTAAGTCAGGGTTCCTTTCTAAAAGTGTATCAATTACAGTACCTTTACCAGCACAAGTTGTGCCAGAAATGACAATTAGATTTCCATTTTTCTTTTGTTTTATCATACTTATTCTCCTTTTATTATTATTTTATCTTCTTCTTTTTGATTACTTGTATTCTTAATATTATAAATGTTTGTAGTTTCTAATTCAAATTGTAACATACTATTTTTATTTTTGGTTATTTTACTGATTATGGGAAGAGTTAACTCTTTTTTTATTTGGTTTAAATAGTCTCTTCCTTTTTTGTTAAAGCCTAATATTCTAATATATTCTGGTTTCTGCCATTTCTTAGCTTTTTCCTTAGTAAAGTTACACAATATATGTAGTAACATTCTACTTAGTTTATTATATGTATATCTTTTACTTTTAATTCTTTTTATAAAGTCATCATAATTAGTAGAGTGCTGTATTTCTCTTTTTAATTTTTTATCTATGCCTTCTTCTACTAATTGATATTTAGATAAGTCCTCTTCAGTTAGTATTTTATATTTTAATAGATCAAAGTAATCATCCATTCTATGAATAGTTTTATAATACGAAGTTGTATCGTTTGGTATTTGGTCTTCTACTGATTCGTTTCTTTTTAATGCTTCTCTTATGGCAGTACCACTAGATATATTTATTTCTAATTCTTTACTATGATAACTATTTGTTCTTTTTATTGTTTCGGGTATTATTTTATATTTGTTTTTTAATATTGTTTTTACATAGCTTATACCTAATAAATCATTAGGTTCTTCTATTTCTTTTCCAGTTAAGTCTTTAATTGCACAAGCTATAGCAGTAGGGTAATTTTTACCTAATTTTGAATAGATTTTTACTAGTTTTTCAAATTCATTGTTTTCTATTTGGACTTCAGCAATTGTTTTTATTGTGTCTAAATCATTTGATTCACTACCAAATATTACTCTTTCTACTTGCAGTTCTTCTAATAGGGTAATTCCACCATAGGCAAAGTAATCAGCTGATTGGGTAGAAAAAGGATAGGGTAATTCTATTACTAAATCTATACCATGATTTAGGGCTATTTCGGTACGGGAGAATTTATCTATGATTGCGACTTCTCCTCTTTCGGTATAGTTTCCTACCATTACTAAGACTATTACGTGATTAGGATATTTTTCTTTAATAGTTCTTATTTGATAGTAATGACCATTATGAAAAGGATTGTATTCTGCTATTATACCAATTGCTTGCATAGTAGTTCCTTCTTTCTTTTTCTAATTTTAACAAAAAAAGCGTTATGTTTCAATGTAAAGTATATTTGTTTTTTATGAATAATACCATTTTTCTTTTGAAAGTATGATATAATTTTGGTAGATGGAGTGATTGTATGAAAGTCATTATGGTGGCAGGTGGAACTGGTGGGCATATTTATCCAGCATTGGCAATAATCAATAAAATAAAGGAACAAGAACCAAATAGTGAATTTTTATATATTGGAACTACTGATAGGATGGAAAAAGATATTATTCCTAAAAATGATATTCCTTTTAAGGGGATTGAAATGAAGGGATTAAATAGAAAAAATATCTTTGGTAATATAAAAGTATTAAAAATGTTTTTAAAGGCTGTTGGTGAGGCTAAGAAAATTATTAAAGAGTTTCAACCAGATATAGTAATAGGAGCAGGGGGATATATTACGGCGCCTGTTTTATATGCAGCTCATAAATTGAAAGTACCTATATTAATACATGAACAAAATTCTATACCAGGAGTTAGTAATAAGTTTATTGGTAAATTTGCAAATAAAATTTGTGTTTCTTTACCTAATAGTTTAAATTTATTTCCTAAGGATAAAGTAGTTTATACAGGTAATCCACGCAGTGAAGAAATAATGAAGGTTGAGAAAAAATTAAAATCTAGTTTAGGTTTTAATGAAAAAGAGAAACTTGTAGTTATTGTTATGGGGTCACTTGGTAGTACTACTATGACTACTAAATTAAAAGAGTTAATTCCTAGTTTTAAGAATAAAAATTATCAAGTTTTGATTATTACTGGTAATGCTTATTATGATAATTATAAAGATATTAATTTGCCTGATAATTGTAAGTTAATGCCTTTTATGAGTGATTTAATATGTTTATTAAAAGATAGCGATTTAATTGTATCAAGAGCGGGAGCAAGTACTATTTCTGAAATTACAGCAATTGGATTACCATCTATTTTAGTACCATCTCCTTTTGTTACAAATAATCATCAATATAAGAACGCTAAAGAATTGGCAGATAAAGGGGCTTGTGTAATTGTAGAGGAAGAAGAATTCTCTAAAGATAGAATACTAAGAGAAATTGATGCTATTTTTGATGATAAAGAATTGTATCAAAATATGAAGAAACAAAGTAAAGAACTTGGTGTTTCTGATTCTGCTTCTCGTATTTACGAAGAAGCTAAAAGGATTGTAAGGTGATAATATGGATCATTATATTGAAACTATTAAAGATCTAAATATAGGAAGAGTAGAAGAGTTTGCTTCTTTAAAAAAGTATACTTCATACCATGTTGGTGGTACTGCTAGAGCAATCGTTTTTCCTAAAAATACTGAAGGATTAGTTACTTTAATGAGATATTTAAGAGAGAATAATATTTTATATAAAGTATTAGGAAAGGGTTCTAATGTACTTTTTAGTGAAAAGAATTATAATGGTGTGATTATTAAATTAGATGATTTTGATGAGATAACATTCTTTGGAAGAAATAAAGTAAGAGCAGGAGCAGGGGCATCTTTAATTAAACTTAGTACTATGGCTGCGAAAAGAGGACTTACGGGATTGGAGTTTGCATCAGGTATTCCGGGAAGTGTCGGAGGTTCTGTATTTATGAATGCAGGAGCTTATGGGTCTGATATGGGTTATATTGTAGAAAGAGTTAAGGTTTTAACCCCTGATTTGAAAATAATTCATTTGGAAAATAGAGAGATGGATTTCCATTATCGTTCTTCAATATTACAAAAGCATCGAGATTATATTTGTTTAGAGGTTGTAATTAGTTTACAAAAAGGTAATAGAGAAGCAATTGAAGAAGTTATCCGTGATAGAAGAGAAAGAAGATTGGAATCACAACCACTTGAGTATCCTTCAGGAGGAAGTGTTTTTAGAAACCCTGAAGGAACATCAGCTTGGAAACTTATAGATGGTGTGGGATTAAAAGGAAGAGTACAAGGTGGGGCAATGGTTAGTGATAAGCATGCTAACTTTGTAGTTAATAATAATGGTGGAACAGCAGATGATGTTAAATTCTTGATAGATTTATGTCATGATAAAGTATTAGAAGAATATGGAATTGATTTAAAGTGTGAACAAGAATTCGTTAATTGGGAGTAAAAATGAATAAAAAGATAGTGAAAAAAAGGAAATTAAAAGTGGGAAATTTTTTTCTAACTCTGTTAATTATTACAGGGCTATCTTTTTGTGTATATTTTTGTATTCAAATACCAGTTTCTAATTTAATTGTAGAGGGGACGACTTATTTAAATGACGATGATGTTTTAGAACTAGGTGGGGTTATAGATTATCCTAAGTTTTTTTTGACTTCTGCTAAAAGTGTATCTAAAAAGATAGAGACTTCTCCTTTGGTTCATAAAGCTAAATTAAAAAAAGAATTTGGTTTCGTATTTAGAATTATAATTGAAGAGAAAAGACCATTGTTTTTTGATGAGTCTTCTAAAAACTATGTATTTGATGATGGAGGTAAACTTTCTGAAAATCAGAATAATATGAATTTTAGAGTACCTAGATTACTTAATTATGTACCTGATAAAAAATATTCTAAATTTATAGAAAATATGGGTAAAGTTAACTTAGATACATTATCTAAAATAGGGGATATTGAATATCAACCTAATGATTTTGATAAAGATAGATTTTTATTGTATATGGATGATGGTAATATGGTTTATTTAACACTTACTAAGTTTAAAATGATAAATCATTACAATGATGTATTACAGCAATTAGAGGGACATCATGGTATACTTTATTTAGATAACGGAAATCATTTTAAAATAATGGAATAACAATTATATATTTATAATTGTTTTTCTTTTTATTGTTGGCAAAAGTATGAAAATAATGTATAATTATTTTGAAGATAGGAGGATTCTATGAGTGATATTTATGCAGGAATTGATTTGGGTACTAATAGTATTAAAATAGTTGTAACTCAAAAAGTTAATGATAAATTTCTAGTATTAGGTTCTATAAGTAGTCCTTCTAAAGGTATAAAAAATGGTTTTATAGAAGATACTAAACTAGCTGTTGCTAGTGTTAAAAATGCTTTAAAACAATTAGATGCTTCATTAGGTATAAAAATAGGAAAAGTAATTGCTTGTATTCCTTCTTCTAATTGTAAGATGAATATTGTACTTGGGGCTGTTAATATTTCTGATTATAATGAAATAACTGGTTCTGATGTTAGTAATGTTTTACTTGATGCAATTAAAGAAGAAGATTTTAAGAAAGATGAATTAGTTACAGCTATGCCTATTAGTTTTACTGTTGATGAACAAACTGATATAAAAGATCCTAAGGGTATGAAGGGAAGTACTATGGAAGCTAGGGTAGTTATTAGTACTGTACCTAAAGAACCTCTTTATAGAATATTAGAAGTTTTAAAATTAAGTGGTTTAGAGACTGTAGATATTGCTTTTGCTGCTGTAGGAGATTATTATTGCTTTAAAAATCGTAAATATGATGAATTAGTAGGAGCAATTATAAATATTGGAGAAGAGTCTACTAATATTTCAGTTTTTAATAAAGGTATTCAAATTAAGAATGCTACTTTACCAGTAGGTAGTTTAAATGTAGATAAAGATATTACTTATGTTTTTAAGTCTAGTTTAGGTGAGTCTAGACGTATAAAAGAAGATTTTGCAGTAGCTTTATCTAGTAAGGCTGATGCAGTAGATTTTATGTCTTTTAAAATTGATAAAGATAATACTAAGGAAGTTCATCAGTTGGGGGTTTCTAAAGTAGTAGAAGCAAGGATACGTGAATTATTAAAACTTGCGAAAAATGAAATAAAAAACTTAACAAATAGGGAAATACGTTATATAATTGTAACAGGTGGTTTGACGGAACTTTCTGGCTTTCAAGAGTTGGTAGAGCAAGAGTTTGGCTTTGTTGCTAAAGTTCTTTCTATGACTACTATGGGAATTAGACATAATCAATTTAGTAGTTCCTATGGAATTGTTAAATATTTTGATGATAAATTAGATTTAAGAGGAAAACATTATAATATGGTATCTAAAGATGATATGGAGGCTTTATTAACAATGGATTCTTCATTGTCGAAGGAAAACATGCTAAGTAAGGTGTTTGGAGATGTCTCTGAACATTAAGGAGGAAAAGGTATGATAGGCGGATTAGAGATGGATCAATTAGCGAAAATCAAAGTCATCGGATTAGGTGGCGGTGGTGGGAACGCTATTAATAGAATGGTTGAATCTGGTGTTAAAGGTGTAGAATTTATTGCTGCTAATACCGATTTACAAGTATTAAATTCATCAAAAGCAGATGTTAAAATCCAAATTGGAGCAACGCTTACCGATGGGTTAGGAGCAGGTGGAAAACCTGAAGTTGGTAAAGAATCTGCTGTTGAATCTAAAAAAGAAATTGAAGATGCTTTAGCTGGAGCTGATATGGTATTTATCACTGCTGGAATGGGTGGTGGAACTGGTACTGGAGCTGCTGCTGTTGTTGCTGAAATTGCACAAGGACTTGGAGCTTTAACGGTAGCTATAGTTACTAAACCATTTTCTTTTGAAGGAAAAAGAAGAATGGAGAATGCTTTAGCTGGTATTGATGAGTTAAAGAAACATGTAGATACATTGATTGTTATTCCAAATGATCGTTTAAGAGAAATTATAGATAAATCTACACCAATGTTAGAAGCATTTAAAGAAGTTGATAATGTTCTTCGTCGTGGTGTTCAATCTATTTCAGATTTAATTGCTGTTGTAGGTTTAGTTAACCTTGACTTTGCAGATGTTAAAGCTGTTATGGAGAAGAGTGGACGTGCTATTATCGGTATTGGTATTGGTATGGGTGAAGATAGAGCTTTAGAGGCTGCTAAACAAGCAGTATCCTCTCCACTTCTTGAAACTTCTATAGAGGGTGCAACTGATGCTATTATTAATATTACTGGTGGAGTTAACTTAACATTGTTTGAAGCAGAACAAGCTGCAGAAGTAGTTAGAAGTGCGGCTAATACAGATATTAATACAATATTTGGTTCTGTTATTAATGTTACAGTAATTGCTACTGGTTTTGATAAAGGAAAAAAACAAGCTCCTGTAGTTGATAACTCTTATGCAGCAAATGCTACTGTACAACAACCCACAAGAAGGACTTCACCTAGAGATGATTTTAGTTTCCAACCAGAAATATTAACTGATAATTCTGATGGTGAAGGTTCTACTGGTGGAAGCGTAGATATTGAGATGCCATCTTTCTTAAGAGATAGAAATTTTTAATAAAATAATAACAATCCATTGGATTGTTTTTTTTACTTAAAGTTAAAAGAAGGTAGTACAATGTACTACCTTTTTTTAATAATATGTTTTTTGTTCAAATTTCTTTTTATTTTCGGCGGCTTTTATTATTTGAGCTAGGATATTTAAAGCTATCTGTTCTGTTTTTCTATCTATATCTCTTAGGGGATTAAATTCTACTAGGTCAAATGATAAAACATCTTTCATATGATTAATGATATATTCGTTTATTTTCATGGCTTCTTCTTCTGATATGCCATCAAATTCTGGAATACTTACGCCTGGGGCAATATCTGGATCAATTACATCTAGGTCATAACTTATATGAATTCCTTTTGTTTTATAGCCAGCTATTTTAAAGGCTTCATCCATTATTGCTTCAATACCTTTTTCTTTAATATCTTCTGTTGAAAATACTGTTACACCGGCATATCTTAGATTATCTTTTTCAGCTTCATCAATACTTCTAGCTCCTATTATAACGGTTTTTGATGGTTGAATAATTTTACCGTCGTGGTAATATCTTAATTCATTATTTTTATAGCCGTTTATTGCGGCAAGAGGAAGACCATGAATGTTACCTGTTACAGTTGTTTCAAAAGTATTGTAATCTGTATGTGCGTCTATCCAAATAATTCCAACGTCTATATTTACTTTAGCTGAAGCTAGGGCAGAAGCAATGGCTGCGGAATGATCGCCACCAATCATTATGGGGAAATATTCTTCTTTTATTTTATCTACCATAACTTTGTATAGTGTAGAGTTAAATTTTTCAATTTCATATTCATTTTTTCTACGATCTGATAAATTTCTACTTTTTATAATGTCTGTATCTCTTTCTAATAAGTATGTTTCGCCTTGATAGAAAGCTTTAATGTCATTTAGCAATTGTACTGGTCCAAGATTTGCTCCATCAATATGTACTCCTAGATCTGTACCTGCTCCAAATATCATTGTTCTCATTATAATCACCATTATCATTTTAACGTAAATTGTTTATTCAAGCAACAAAAAACTTCCTTTCTAGGGTTGTTTACTGTATAATATTTTTAGGTGATTATATGAAAAAATTGGAAGAATTATATCCTGGGGTAGGTAAGGATGTTCTTATTAAGGGGATAAAGATTAACTCAAAAGAAGTAGAAGATGGAGATTTATTTGTATGTACTATGGGTGTTACTGCAGATAGGCATGATTTTATTCCTGATGCTAAAGCTCATGGGGCTGCTGCTCTTGTAGTTAGCAAGGATATTACTGATCCTGATATTCCGGTTATTAAAGTGCCTGATACAAATCGTGAGTTACCTTATTTATGTCAAAAGTTTTATGATTATCCAGATAAAACCTTAAAGATGATAGGTGTTACTGGTACTGATGGTAAAACTTCAACAACAACAATTATTCAAACATTAATTGGTAGTGATGAATGCGGTTATATTGGAACTAATGGTAGAAGCTGCGCTAAGTTTAAAGGAGATAATCCTAATACAACTCCTGATGCACAATTTATGTATTTATATTTAGATGAATTTGTACGTTTTGGTTGCCATTATGCGGCTATTGAAACATCTAGTGAGGCTTTCTTTAGAGGTAGATTACAGGCAATGGAATTTGATGTTTCAGCTATTACTAATGTTACTTCTGAGCATTTAAATATACATGGTAGTTTTGAAAACTACTTAGAATCAAAATTAATGTTATTTAAGCAAACTAAGAAAGATGGTCATTGTATCTTAAACAGAGATGATCCTTATTTTGAACAAGCAAAGGCTGCTTGTAATGGGCAAGTATTAACTTATGGTAAGGGTGAAGAAAATGATTTACAAATAGTATCTTATAAGATTTATCCTAATCATACAGATATTCAATTTAAATATAAGGGTGAAATTATTTCTATAGATAGCCCATTAATGGGAGACTTTAATGTATATAATTTAGCTTGTGCTTTATTATGTGTATTAGCTTTAGGATTTAGATTAGATACTGTTTTAAAGAAAATACCTGATTTAAAAGTAGAAGGTAGATTAGATTTACTTAATACAGATACTCCATATTATGTTATGGTTGATTATGCTCATACTCCTAATGGTATTCAAAAACTATTAAACTTTGTTCATACTTTGGATATTAAACGTAGTATTGTAGTTATTGGACAAGCGGGAGAGAGAGATCCTTATAAGAGACCTAAAGTAGGTAATGTAGTAGTTGAAAATGCAACACATGCTATATTTACTTATGAAGATCCTAGAAGTGAAGATCCGGTTGCTATTTGTAATGATATTATTGCAGAATTAAAAGATACTCATCAAAATTATGAAATTGTGATAGATAGAAGAGAAGCTATTCAAAAAGCTATAGATATGGCTCAGGCCGGAGATATGGTTTTAATTCTTGGTAAAGGTAATGAAACATATGAGAAGTTAAAAGAGGGAACTATTTACTTTAATGATGAAGAAGAGGCATATCACGCTGTAGCAACTAGAAAATTAAGAGAGGAATCTGCAAAATAAAATGATAAAGTTTTGCAAAATAATATTCGTATTATTTTGGATGGCTCTTATCTTTTCTTTTTCTATGGATAATGGTGATTCTTCTACTGTGAAGAGTAATACTATTATTGATATAGTTAGTAAATTCTTTTATAGAGAAGAACTTACTTTAGAAGAAAATTAATAAACGAGGAATTATTATTAGTATTTGTTTTGTTCTTTTATATGCTTGTAGTGATGAGGTTCATCAATTGTTTGTACCTGATCGTAGTGGAGAGATACTAGATGTATTATTAGATACTATAGGTGGAAGTTTAGGAGTTTATATTCTTTATTTCTATTATCGTTATAGGAGGATGAAATATGAATAAAAAGAAGCAGTTGGCTAAAAATACTCTTATTATTTTCTTTGGTAGAGTATGTACACAGTTAATATCTTATTTATTACTTCCTTTATATACTTCTTATTTAGTTACTAGTGAATATGGTATTGTAGATTTAATCCATACTTATATTACATTATTAGTACCTATTATTACTTT
>CACZGA010000051.1 GCA_902780585.1 uncultured Erysipelotrichaceae bacterium
CCCACACCTACTACGCCGGGATTTATACGAATCATTATCTCTGTATTAGGATGTACTTTACCCCAAGTTTCAACTTGAGATATAGAATCAAGGCATATCAATATGCCTGCTTCATGAACTAAATTCATCTCTTCAGTAGTTATATTATTACATACATATAGAATTTCATTACTTTTAAAACCACATTCTTGATTTATTTTTAACTCTATAGGTGACATACAATCTACATAAAGATTATTATCTTTAACAGACTTTAATATATATGGATTACTATTAGCTTTAGTAGAATAATGCATTCTTACTTTTCTTTTTAAAGAATCTTCTAACTTTTTTTGAAAAGTATACATCTCTTGGCATCTTCTTTCTAATGTAATAAAATCATATACATATAATGGACTACCATATTTATTTATTAATGATTGAGAATTATTTTTAATTCTCTCTATTGCTTCTTTCATAAACTGCTCCTTTTAATCACTTATATCAATATCTAGAGTTATATCTATATAATAGTCTTTATATTTATTTTGAACTTCATTATATATTTCTTTATATAATTTTTCTCTATCTTGTATTTTAAAATCTATTATTATATCAAAGCTTATCATTTTATCTATTTCATTATAGTAAAAGCCATGCATTTGTAGTATTCCTTTATGGGCAAATACTATTTTACTTATTGTCTTTTTAGTTTCATTTATCTTTTTGTCTTTTGTATTTACTGAATAAACGCCAATAGTATGTAGTTCTACTCCATATTCTTCTGATATTTTTTTGGTTATTCTTCTGGATATTATATCTATATCTGAAGCACTTAAGGTATCAGGGACTTCAATATGAACTGAGCCTGAATACTTATCTGGGCCATAATCGTGTAATACTAAATCATAAGCTCCTTGAACATCTTTTTCTTTAGCTATTTCTTTTTTTATGGCTTTAGCAAGACTACTATCTATTCTCATACCTAATATATTATCAATTGATTCTTTTATTAATTCAAGGCCAGCTTTAATAATAAATATAGATAATAATACTCCGACATAGGCTTCTAGACTTATATTAAATATCATATAGATAATAGCTGAAGCTAGTACTGAAATGGATAATAGAGCATCATTAAAGGCATCAGAGCCACTAGCAACTAATGAATCCGAATTCACGTCTTTACCTTTTTTCTTTACATAGATTCCTAAAGCAAATTTTACTATGATACCTGCAACTAAAATAATTAGGGTAATAGTTGTGTAATCAACTTCTTCAGGATGAATTATTTTCTTAATTGATTCTACTAAAGCTGTAATACCAGCATATAAAACAATGGCTGAAACTACCATTGAAGTCATATATTCTATTCTACCATAGCCATAAGGATGCTTTTTATTAGGGGCTTTACCAGCAAGTTTTGTCCCTACAATAGTTATAATACTTGATAAGGCATCACTTAAATTATTTACGGCATCTGAGATAACCGCAATTGAATTGGCAAGTAAACCTATAAAGGCTTTAAAACCTGCTAGAATTATATTTGAAATTATGCTTATTATACTTGTTTTAATAACTATTTTTTCACGTTCGTTTTTCATATTTTATCCTTTCTATCTATTTATATAATACTTTCCTTCTTGAGTTTTACTTATTATTTTGTCTTTTACTAATTTAGCAGTAATTCTTTTAAAAAAGTATGGATTAACCAAGCCTATTTCATCTAAATATTTAGCTGTTTCTTTACTAAAGGCTTTTTCTTTGGTTAAACCTTTTATAATTTTTGCTTTTCTAATTAATGGTATTGGAGGAAAAAATGCCATAATACTCATCTCCTTTTCATAATTATATCATAAATAAAAACTAGATTTCTCTAGTTCCTTTTAAGTTTTATTACTGACTTGATCAAAGGCCACCGCTAACTGTGATAATCTCACTAGTTATATATCTTGCTTTATCACTTGCTAAAAATAATACTACATTAGATATTTCTTCTGGCTCAGCAAATCTTTTTAATAATATTTTCTCTTTTTCTTCTTTTAAGTATGACTTTGGTAAGTTTGAATTCATAGCGGTATCTACCCATCCTGGTGCAACAGAATTAACATTAATGTATGGAGCAAACTGAATAGCTAAGTTCTTTGTTAAATTTATGAGAGCTGCTTTAGATGCATCATAGTCCATACTATATGGATATGTAGTATTAATACCATTAGTTGAAGAAATATTAATTATTTTGCCATATTTTTGTTCTAGCATTTTTTTACCGGCATATTTTGAGGTTAGGAATGGCCCTAATACATTAGTATTTAATGTGTCTTGCCAGTTAGCAGTTGTTTTCTCATCTATATCTGAATCATAAGCAATTCCAGCATTGTTTACTAATATATCTATTCTGCCATATTCGGAAATGATTTCATCTATCATCTTTTTTACTTCATTTTCATTTGCAACATCAGCTTTGATTGCCATACATTTATTGCCATAAGATGAAACAATTTCATAGGCTATATTGGCATCCATTGTACTCTTTTTATAATTGATAATTACATTAGCACCTTCCTTAGCAAAAGAAATTGCTATACTTCTACCTATTCCTCTAGAAGACCCGGTAACCAAAACCACTTTATCTTTAAATTCCAACATAGTTACCTCCTTCTACAAGCAATACACAATAATTGCTTAGTATATAATCAAATATATCTGAATACTCTTTAACGCTTTCCAGTTTGCAATCAACTATTCCTAAAGAAAACTCTGAATCAAAGGTATCTTTATAGACACAATCTTCATAAATGGCAATCCCGTCTTTTATCTTATTGAAAAGTTCAGGTTCTCTTTCTTTTAAATTATTAATATCACAAAAATATGTTTTAACATTTTCACCAGTTTTTCTAGTTAGTATATTAAAATATCTATTCTGTTTCTTTTTTTCTATATCTTCTTTTGTACCAATATATATAGTAGATATTTTCATACCTTTTTTTGCTAATAAAATATATTCTGAAAGGTAATTTATTTCTTTATCTGAATCATTATATGTATTTGGACTAGATATTTCAATTACTTTTCTTTCTTTTTCTAGATTTCTATTTCTTCTAGATAACCAGGCATACGATTCGGCTATTGAATCAAAGCTAAATACCCAATCTGTTGGTTCTAATTGGCAACTAGAAGTATCATAAATCATTTTATCTATAGTTTTGTTATTAATAAAATCTAAGACAAGTTGATTAACAATACTATAAATTCCATATCTAAATAAGTATTCTGATTGAGCCATTGTATATTTTTTATTATCACTTACTAGTTTAGTAATAATAGCATTACTTAGATTATTATATTTTTTTAGGTTTACACGTTTATTAGTAATAATCAATAAATCACCAGCAACATTATCTGGCGTATTTTCAGAATTATCAGTTATAAAGATAATCTTACTATCTTTTTGATCTGTATATTCATTTGAATATTCGTATTCTATCTTTTCTTGACCAAATAGATATCTAACTGATTCTAGTACTTCATTATTGTCTCTTGATATTATTAACATGTTATTCTCCCCTTCAAAAAGTATTATTAAGATTAACCATTAAGCTTTAATAATTCTATTATAATATTTTATATAAAAAAAGACTAGCAATTTAGTCTTTTATAATTAATTATTATTTATGTACTTGATGGCAGTAGTTGCGGCTATGGCACCATCACTTGTTGCTGTTACTAATTGTCTTACTTCTTTTGTTCTATTATCACCGGCAACAAATATTCCTGCTACATTGGTTTTGCAATCTTCGTTAGCAATTATATATCCTGAACTGTCTAAATTAATTAACTTGGCAAAGTTTTCATTTTCGGGAATTCTACCTACTGCAACAAATAAGCCATCAACTTCTATTGTTCTAGTGCTGCCATCTTTATTAGTTACTTCAATGCTTTCTAATCTTTCATTTGCATTAAGTTTAGTAACGTTACTATTATAGACGAATTCAATATTTTCTTTTTCTTTTAAACGTCTAACAGTAGATTCTTCACCTCTAAATTCATCTCTTCTGTGTATTAAGTAGACTTTATTTACAAGATCAGATAAATATAAAGCATCTTCTAGTGCTGTGTTTCCTCCTCCTACAACGGCAACATTCTTTTTTCTGAAAAACGCTCCATCACAAGTAGCGCAATAACTTATTCCTTTACCTATTAATTCATCTTCTTTTTCTATTCCCAATTTTCTATTTTCTGAGCCGGTTGCGACTATAATTGTTTTTGAAGTATAGGTATTTTTAGTTGTTATTACTTCTTTTACTTGGCCTTTATCATTTATATCTACTACTTTTTCAAATTTTATTTCGGCACCTAATTCTTTAGTTTGATTGTATAACTTAGTAGCAAAATCAAAGCCAGAAATATGAGCCTCTACGGGATAGTTTTCAATATCTAGAGTATTAATTATTTGTCCACCATAGCTTTTGGCTTCTAATACTAAGACGTTTTTAGAGGCACGCCTAGCATATATTGCCGCAGTAAGACCAGCTGGCCCTGCTCCTATTACGATAATATCATACATTATTAATCACCTATTAAACTTTCAACTTCATCTTTTGTAATTAAACCAACATTTCTCTTAATTTCTTTACCTTTTTCTAATACTACTAAACATGGTATAGCTGCTACATTATAGTCTTCAGCCAATTCATCTTCATCATCAATATTTACAGAAACAACTTTTATTTTATCATTAGTTTCAGCTATTTCATCTACTATTGGTCTTAACATTCTACATGGACCGCACCAATCGGCATTAAAATCAATTAATACCTTTTTATCACTTTTTAATACTTCTTTTTCAAAATTATCTTTAGTTACTTCTATAACTGCCATTTATTTTTCCTCCTTTGTTATATTATTTAATATTTTATTTGTTATTTCATATAGGGTTTTAATTTCTTTGTCTTCTAAATCAACACATTTAGTCATTTCTACTGGTATATTTAAAGCTTTATCTCTTAATTTTAATCCTTTATCTGTTATACTTACTATTAAATTTCTTTCATCTGCAAGTGATCTACTTCTAGTAATATAACCTTTTACTTCTAACTTCTTTAGTAAGGGTGTTAAGGTACTTGAATCTAATAATAATATATTTCCTAATTCTTTAACGTTACTAGTCCTTTTTTCCCAAAAATACATCATTACAATATATTGTGTATATGTTAAATCTAGTTCTTCTAATAGATAGGAATATCTTTTAGTTATTTCTTTTGCGACTAGATATATGGGAAAACATAATTGATTTTTTAAGGTTAATGAATCATATTTTGAATCCATAATATTTATTCCTTATAGTAATTCTAATATATCTTTTTCAATATCTTTAGGATTAAAAGTAGGATTATATCTTTTTATTGCGTTACCTTCTTTATCTACTAAGAATTTTGTAAAATTCCAGACAATATCGCCTTTTTTAGTACATGTATCACTTATTTTAGAGATTGCTTTCATGGCTATTTTATTCTTTAAACCTATTACTTCTTCTGTTGGTTGCTGTTCTTTTAGAATTTTAAACACTTCACTTGTATTATCTCCATTTACATCAATTTTGGCAAATTGATCGAATTGGGTCTTATATTTAGCAGTACAAAATTCATGTATTTCATCATTGCTGCCTGGTGCTTGATGACCAAATTGATCACAAGGAAAGTCTAACACTTCAAAACCTTGATCATGATATTTTTCATATAATTGTTCAAGAGCTTCATATTGGGGAGTAAAACCACATCCTGTAGCCGTATTAACAACTAGAGATACTTTTCCTTTTAAATTACTTAAATCAAACTCTTTGCCTTTTCTTGTCTTTACTTTTAAATTATAAATGCTCATATTTTCACTCCTTAATATTATAATTAGTTTGTATGCAAATTAATTGTATCAAACATAAATGCTATTAGCAAGTGCTTTTTAATATTATTTTATTTATCAAATTTAGCTGTTATACTTCCATTCCCTAAATTATCTAAGTTAGCAATATGCCCTATCTTTGTATAACTATATGATGTATCAAATGATTTATAGAAGATTACTAAGCAGTTATTTCCATAAAGCATTACGTCACCTTTTACAATATGATTAGGATTATACGAATTTGTTGTTAAGGAATTATTCATATATACAAATTTTTCATTACCATTTAATTCGTCCATTATAAATTCTTGGGGTAATATTTTTATAAATTCATTTACTGTATCATTATTTTCTAATTTAATTTTATATTCTTTATCATTTATTGTTACTTTGACTTCTGACACTCTTACATCACTCTCCTCTGTATCTTTCTCATGTTTAGTTGAATTATTATTACAACCTGTAAGTATCAATATACTACATATTAAAATTAATATTATTTTTTTCATATTATCCTCCTATTTTTTTCTAACTTTTATAATATCATCTTCTTCTAAATGACCAACTAATAAAGAAGAATTAGGGTCATGATTATTAAAATTAGTATTTACTTGTTTTTCATCAAAGTTAGCATAGCAATACTTACAAAAGTGTTTACAGGAATTATATACTCCTATATCTACCATTTCTACGCATTCACAGGGAACGTTTTTTCTAGCTTTCCATTTATTATATTTTTTACCAGTTAATTTTAAAGCAAGACTTTTGGACATACATTCATCTTTGATAAAACCGTATCCTGTTAAATTGCGAGCTTCAGCACAAGTGTGAACTACTATGTGATGTTTTTTAACGCTTTCACTAAAATTCTTTCCTATCTCTTTATAATCATTTTCTGTAAAAGTTCGGTAATTTAATGTTTTATAATTATTTCTGACGTTTTTATAATCATCTATAAAGGATACTAGTATTTTTTCTACATAACCATCTAATAAGCTACATAACTTATCAAAGGCTTTAATATGATATTGAAGAGTATATTTATTATTTATAAATATAGGATCATATCTAATTACTAGGTTATCTTTCCCAATCATTTTTGATAATTCTTTTATGGCTTTTATTATATCTTTTTTAGGAGGCAAATTTGGTTCTATATCTTTATTATAGGATGTTAAAGTAACATGAAAGTATACTTTGCTTTTTATTTCTTTTAGTTTATCTAGTATAGGTATTGGGTTCTTAGTACAGAAGAATAATAAATCTACATCATCTAGCATTATTCTACTTACTAGTTTTTGATTAAAAGGATTTCTTACATCAATGTAGCCTTCTTTTAATCTATTTATTAACCATTCTGAGTAGAATGCTACTACATCGGTTCTTCCACTTATATTTAGAATCACTTTAACACCTCCTATATATTAATGAAAAAAGGAGAATTATTTATTCTCCTGATTTTTAATATTAAAATTACTTTAAATCTAATCCGTCTTTAAAAGCATTACCAACTCTTTCTTCAACTTTATAGTATCCATGAGTATAGGGATCAAAGGCTATGGCAGATACTTTACTAATATCTACAGTATCACCATTCATTACATTTTCATCAGCTGTTGAATTAACCACTTTACCTAAAACTCCGTAATCATTATATTCTAAAAATTCACATTCTAAGCATAATGGAAATTCATTTATGATTGGGGCATCAACATGTTCTGATTTTATGGCTGTTAGGCCACTCTTTTCAAACTTATTTGGAGTATTGTTACCAGATACTACACCAAAATAGTCGGCTTCTTTCACATGTTTACTATCGGCAATACTTACTGTAAATGCTTTCCTTTCCTTGATGTTCTTTACTGTTTTATGTGTTTCAGTTAAATTTAATATTACTTGGTCTCTGTCGTACATCATTCCCCAGGCAGCATTCATAACATTAACTGTTCCATCTTCGTTATATGTTGCGATCATTAGTACAGGCATTGGGAATATTCCTTCAGTAGTTTTAATATCTTTTCTCATTTTATCATTCTCCATAAATATAGTATCATAAAATGGTTATTTTAAATATATATTAATTTAAAAAGACTAGTTTTTACTAGTCTTATGGTTTTATTATAACCATTCTACATATTTTTTGATATATATACTTTTTACTATTTGGGCAATTACACCATATATAATAACAAAACCAATTAAATATAAATAATAGATGGCTGGTAGTATAACGAAGTTAAACCCTGTTGCAAAGCTTAATAATATTGGTACAGCAATAGTTGAGACTATTGTTAAGAATGTTAATAGTAATAATGTATTACTTGGTCTTGATTTTGTTATATGATTTGTTCTTATATAGAAAATCATAAATGTTTCTGTAACTATACATTCAACAAACCAGGCAGTTTGGAAGTATGCTTGAAGATTTAATGAATTGTATTTTAATACAAACCAGAATACCAAAAACATCTACGTTATCATATGGTATTCCTATTTGAGATAATTCTACAATAAAATCTTGAATAAGCATTTGGATTGGTAATAATGGTAAGAATGGTAGGAAAATAGAAGCAATTAGTATACTAAATACATCTCCGAAGTCTTGACTTAGGGCTAGTTTCATATATTTTAGTATATTTCCATAAACTGTTCTTCCTTCTATTACGCCATTATGAATTACTTCTAAGTTTTGTTCTAGAAGAATAATATCACTTGATTCTTTAGCAATATCAGTACCTTCATCGACACTTATTCCTACATCACAGCTTCTAAGGGCCCGGAGCATCATTAACACCATCACCCATATATCCTACTGAATGGCCATTTTTTCTTAATGTTGATACTACTCTTTCCTTTTGTAGGGGATTCATTCTAGCGAATATATCTATTTCTTCTACTTTCTTACTTAATTCATAATCATTTAATTCATCTATTTCTTTGCCCGTTAATATTTTACTTTCTATACCAACAGCATTACATATATTTTTAGTGGCAAAAGCATTATCTCCAGTTAGTATTTTTATATCTACACCATATTCTTTTAATTTTTTAATAGTTTGTTCAGCTGATGGTTTTGGTGGATCTAAGAAAGCAATTAAGCCTACTAATGTAAAATCTTTTTCATCTTCAATGTCGTACTTATCTACTCCATTATATTCAGGTTTTATAGCTAGGGCAATTACTTGCATTCCATCTTTGGCCATATCTTCTGCTTTTTTATTTACTTTTGTAATTATTTCTTCTGTGATTGGGACTTCTTCACCATTCTCACGGGCCATATCACATACTTTAACTATTTCTTCCAAAGCACCTTTGGCTATTACTCTGTACTTATCATGATGAGTAACAACTATGGATGATCTTTTTCGCATATAATCAAAGGGAATTTCATCTATCTTTTTATAATTTGATATATCTACATTGTGGCTTTTTGCATATTGTATTATAGCTTTATCTACTATATTTATTATTTTTTGTAAGTGTTCCTGTTTTATCGGTACACAATACGTCCATTGAGCCTAAGTTTTGGATTGATTTAATACTTTTAACTAAAGTATTTTTTTTAGCTAGGGCTTTACTACCTTTTGTTAAATTAACATTAACTATCATTGGTAACATACTAGGTGTAATACCTACAGCAACTGATAAGGCAAATAATAGAGCTTGATTAATATTGCCTCTTATCATTCCATAAATAATAAATACTAATATACAAATAATTACCATACATTTAATAAGTAATCCGGTAATATGATTCATACCTTTATCAAATGAAGTTTCTTCTTTTACGACTTCTTTTTGTTTATTCATATTACCTATAAATGTGTTTAAACCAGTTTTTATTACTATTCCTTTTCCTTGACCACTTATAACATTACAACCCATTAAACATATATTATTTATTTCAATTGGATCAGTAGAAGCACTTTTAATATTAATATTCTTTTCTACGGCGGCACTTTCGCCTGTGAAAGCTGATTGATTAATAAATAAGTCTTTGCTTTCAAATAAATATAAGTCTGCTGGTATAACACTTCCAGCACTTAAGGTAATAATATCTCCATATACTACTTTTTCTTGTCTTATCTCTTTTTGTTTACCTTCTCTTATTACATCTGTAAATATTCTAATTTGTTCTTTTAATTTTTCATTGAATTTATAAGTGGACCAATCCTGACTAAATCTAATAATAACACTTATTAATGTAATACCTAGTATTATAAAAGCACCTATTTTATCATCTGTAATAAAATCTATTGCGGCAAGTAAAAATAGTATTAATACAAATTTATCTTTTAAAGCTTCTAAGATAAAGTATAATGGAGTTTTCTTTTTTCTATTAGTAGCGATATTTTCTCCATATTCTTCTAATCGATGATGTACACTACTAGTATTTAAACCTTCTTCTGAAGTTTTAAATAAAGACATTACTTCTTCTTTACTTTTAGAAGATAGTTCTTGGTAATTCATATTATTATTCATATTTTCACATCCTTACTTTGTTATTTATTGTTTTCGTTTGTTAAAAATTCTTTTAATTCTTTTTCTTTATTATGTAGTTAGTTATTTCAAATAATAATACTAGATAAACAAATGAAAGACCTACTACTAATAATACTTCTTCCAAAATCAATAATTTATAGGGCTTCTATATCAATATATTTAATTGATTTATTTACTTGTTTTAGGCGTGCTCTTATTTTTTTCTCAATTTTTAATAAATCATTTATTGTAATATTATTATTTACATCAATTTGTAAAAATACAGTGTAATAATATGACATCTTAATTATTTTAATATTTGTAATATTAAATTCTTTAAATTGTTCTAGTTCTTTTTTTATAGTATCT
>CACZGA010000052.1:0-563 GCA_902780585.1 uncultured Erysipelotrichaceae bacterium
TGATGAAAAAATGAAGCAAAGAGCTAAAACATATCCATTAGGAAAAATTGGAGATCCTTTCCAAGATTTAGCCCCTACTATCGAATTTCTACTTTCTGACAAGTCATTATGGACCACAGGGGCAACATATGTAATAGATGGTGGAAAAAGTTTATAATAAAAAAACTACTTAAAGTAGTTTTTTTAGGCATTCCTTATTTTATTAACATACCAGTTAATCTTACTTATCCAAGTATCACTTTCAGCATATTTAGGTCCAATTGCTTCTACGGTTACTAAACCATAAGCATAATAGTTACGATATAGATTAGTAATCATTCCTTCTAGGCCTTCATCGATAGAGTTATATTTCTTGTAAGCTCCGCATCCAGAACCTTTTTGGCCTCCAAAGTTGTAGCAATTACGAGCTAGGCTACTACATTGGTTTTGGCCACAACCAGTTTCATGCATAATAATTGCTGTTGCGATATATGGGTTTACTCCTAGTTCAATACATTTAGAAGCAATTACCATTCCTTTACCACTTATATCATTTTTTAGTGATTTCTCTAATTGAGCAGCAA
>CACZGA010000052.1:601-8918 GCA_902780585.1 uncultured Erysipelotrichaceae bacterium
ACCATTACGACATCCGTTAAAAGTAGATTTTCTGTATTTTCACTTTTTTTATTATCTGGTTTAACAATCATATTTGCACTAGCGGCAATATTTTTTATATCAAATTTTGTTGCGGTTGTTTTTAGAGTAGTAAAATCATTTCCTTGTTGCATTACCATTCCGATTGAAATCATCATAATTCCTACCATAAAAGTAAGTGAACTAATTAATTTTCCTCGTCTCATTTCTTCACCTCAATATATAATTGATGATATTATTTTACTATTTTTAAATTATTTTGTCAAACTTTACAATTTGAATATAAATCTTTTATAATGATGTTGGTGAGAAATATGAATGATAAAATTAATACGTTAAAAAAGTGGATTTTAGAGTCTAATCATATTGTTTTTTTTGGTGGCGCTGGGGTTTCTACTGAATCTGGTTTAAAAGATTTTAGAAGTAAAGATGGTCTTTATTTTGAAAAATATGATTATCCTCCAGAGGAGATCCTTTCACATCATTTCTTTATGGAAAATACTGAGGATTTTTATAAATTTTATAAAGATAAGTTAAATACCACGGGATTTAAGCCTAATATTACACATCTTGTTTTAGCTAAATTAGAAAAGATGGGTAAATTAAGTAGTGTTATTACTCAAAATATTGATGGCTTTCATCAGGATGCTGGTAGTAAAAATGTACTTGAACTACATGGATCTATTAAACGAAACTATTGTATGAAGTGTAAGCGTTTTTTTGATGAAGATTATGTGTTTTCTAGTAAAGGAGTTCCTAAGTGTCCCTGTGGGGGCATTATAAAACCTGATGTAGTCTTATATGAAGAGGGTTTAGATGAAGAAGTTATGCAAAAAACTATTCAAGAAATAAGAAAGGCTGATTTATTTATAATTGCTGGGACTAGTTTAGCAGTTTATCCAGCAGCTTCATTTATTCGTTACTACAATGGTAAACGTATGGTTCTTATTAATAGAGATGAGACACCTTATGATGCTATGTGTGATTTAGTTATTCATGATTCTTTGGGAAAAATATTTAAAGAAATAGAAAAAGAAATACAATAAGTATTTCTTTTAGTTTAACTTAAATGTTTTAGGAGCAAACTTATATACTAATAGTAAAGCTATTCCAGCGTATCCTATAGTAAAAAGTATTCCTAAAATGGAAAGAATAGTAGAATTCATTATAACACTAGTCATCATATAACTAAAAATATATGTTCCTAGAGTGGCAATCGAATAACTTGCTTTTTTTACTTCTAATTTCTTATTAAAAGGTTGTAGTAAATAGTATATTACTAAATAATGAATTGAGAAAAATATACTTAATACTATTACAAATAAAAATGATGTAGCAATTGTTATTAGATTTGTTTCTTTTAATAAGATAAATATAATTGTATTACCTATTCCTATAGTAAAAGCGGGTATTAAGTTTACTAAAATAACTGTTTGTAATCTTTTCTTAAATAGCTCTAATATAACTTTTGGAGTTTTATAAAAATTATAATTTAGCATAGCATGATCACAATTAAAGAACATAGCTTGGGTTATAATTGCTCCCCTATTTACTATGTACATAATGGCTACAAACCATCCCATTCTATTATATAGAAAGTTTAACATGTCTTTGTCAAAGTTTGTCTTATTAAATATTAAGTATATTAATATAGAATATACAACTACAGATATTACACTATATTTTTTAGCGCTTCTTAATAGTATTTCTTTATGTCTTGCAAAGAAAATTGCATTAAAGAAATCATAACCTTTCTTTTTATTTATTTTTTTATTATTAATACTTTTATCTTTATCACGTATCGCAACCATACCTTGTTTTAGATAATCTTTGTCATTTTTGGAGTTCATTACATCTACTACTTGGGATAATCTTTGGAATATCTGTTTATAATCTTTAATACTTAATAAATATTTTAGAGAGAATATACTAATTATTCCTAAAAGTATTGTTATAGAGACTATCCATTTAATAGGAATATATATTGAAATAAATGGTAATAGAATAAATACTAAACCTAGTAATAATACTGTTCCATATAATTTAGTATTACTATACCAAATATAGTTTTGTTTTTTATAAAACATTATATTTAAAGACTCACCTATTAATCTTGTGAATATTGTTAAAAGTATTAGAATGATACTATATTTTATAGGAGCCATTATTAAAGAATTAAAGAATATAATACAGATTGAATTTAATACTAAGTTTATTATTTGATTCCATAATATATTCATTCTAAAATAAGAAGTTGCCTCCATATGAAATAGTATTAATGAAAAATAATTCTTCTTAGAGGTATTTAGTAATTTATTATTAATAAACATACCCAAGATAGTTAAGAAAAAGAATAAATGATAATAAGTTCTTATTAAATTGCTTGGAAAATAACGATAAGCTACAAAGAATATAAAAAAATAATAGAAAAATTTTATTACCAACATTTTAAAGAATAAATATATTGGGGCGATAAAACGAATTAATGATTTTATTCCGTTACTAGAATAAATATCATCTGTTATTAAATCTTTTAAGATTGGTAATTTTCTTAAGATAAATATAATAGAATTCGTTGTATAGGTAATATCTATATCTAATGATTCTTTTAGATTATGAAACACTTTTATCATCCTTTAATTCTTGGATTATTTTTTCTTTATAGTTTTTCATCGTTAAATTTTCTTTTTTTACTTCTTCTAATTGTTTATTACTTAACACTATCATTTCATCACATAAATCCATGGCTAATTCTAGGATATGAGTTGAAAAAATAATAATATGATTTTTTTTCCATTCACGTAGTAGTTTTTTTAAATCTTCTTGGACTACTATATCTAAAGAAGTAAGTGGTTCGTCTAATAATATTACTTTAGGATTTAAGATGATATTTACTAGAATTTGTATTTTATTTTTCATACCATGAGAGTATTCTTTTAATAGTTTGTTTTGATCTTCTTTAGATATTTTTACTATTTCAAAATACTCTTCTAGAGATTTTCTTTCTACTAGTTTATCTTCGTTTATATCAAGATAGAATTTTAAAAATTCTTTTCCTGTTAAGAATTCTGGTACTATAGGAGTTGCGGTTACATAGCCAATGTCTTCTACTTTTAGTCTTTCACCATCAAGGAAGAATTCACCTTTATTTATATCCACATCATCATTTAAGCAATTAAAGAAGGTCGTTTTACCAGAACCATTTCTACCTACTAAGCCATATATTTTACCATCTTCAAAAGTAAAATTAATATTTTTTAAGACTTCTTTAGTACCATAGTTTTTAGTTAAGTTTTTAACTTCTAATTTCATATTATCACTCCAGTGTAAAGTTTATTTTACCTTTACCATCTTTTACTTCTACTTTAGCAATACTACCATTAATAAGTGGTATACAAGGTTCTTTATGTGAAAAGTCAGCATCATATATGATTGGTATATTTAATTTACTTAGAATACTATCTTCTAAACAGCTTTTTATGTCATATTGATAATATGATGATTCTACACCGAATCTACCAAATATTATGCCTTTAGCGTATTTAAAATAATCTAGTTCATTTAATTTCCAAAGTATTCTAATTACTTCATCAAAAGTCTGTTCACAATTATCAAAGAACCAGATGATTCCATCATCTTTGTATCTTTCATTAAACTCATTAATACCATCATATTTGGTACCAGATAATTCAAATATTACACCTAGTACTCCACCAAGGATTCTTCCTTTAATGTTAATATTTTTATTATCTAGTGTTTGCCAAGAAACTGCTTTATTATAAATTGGGCTTTCTAAGCCTGTTATTCTTTCGGGGTATTCTCCAGCATAATTATCATAACTATGTACTTCTAGTTTTTTTCCTTCTAATAATTCTAAAGCATCTAATTCACTTTGATGTACGTTTTCTGCGCCAAAAGGAGAAAAGTTAGAACCATAAATGGTTGCAATATCATACTTAGTAGTAATAGGATATATTAGACCTGTTGGGTCGGAAAAACCCATTAAAAATTTAGGATTTTTAGTAATAATATCAAAATCTATATAAGGTAATATTTCTTCTAAGAAATCTCCTCCGGCAGCACATATTATAGCATCTATATTTTTATCAGAAAACATTTCGTTAATTTCTTTTCCTCTTTCTTCAGCAGAAGCACTTCTACCTTTATTTGAGTTATATAGATTTTTTGATAAGACTAAGTTATAACCTTTTTCTTTAAAAAATAAGGCGGCATGTTCAAATTTATTTTTCTTAAATGAGTCATAGGCTCCATCAGAGGGAGCAGGTATTCCTATAGTGGAATTTTCTTTTATAAACTTTGGATATAGCAAATTATCACTTCCATTTTATTATATTATACCATAAAAAAGGAAAAACTTAGTTTTCCTTTTCAATAGTAAATTGATTATTTTGATAGTCTACCACTACTGTATCGTGTTCTTTTATCTTGCCTTCAATTAATAGTTTTGATAAATCTACTTCTAGAGTTTTTCCTACTAGTCTTTTTAATGGTCTAGCACCAAAGTTTATGTCATAACCTTTTTCAATTAATTCTTTTCTAGCAGAGTCTGTTAATTTAATATGAAGGTCTATATTCTTTAGACGAGTTTCTATTTCTTCTACTATTTTATCTAATATCTTATCAATTGCTTCTTTAGATAAAGCATTGAATATTACTATTTCATCAATACGGTTAATAAACTCAGGTCTAAAGTGTTCTCTTACTTCTTGCATTACTAATTCTTTTTGATTATCAAGTACATATTCGCTTCCTAAATTTGAAGTCATAATTATAATTGTGTTTTTAAAGTCTACTGTTCTACCATTGGAATCTGTTACTCTACCATCATCTAGGATTTGTAGTAAAAGATTTAATACTTCGGGGTGAGCTTTTTCCACTTCATCAAATAAAACTATACTATAAGGATTACGTCTAACTGCTTCAGTTAATTGGCCACCCTCTTCATAACCGACATATCCAGGAGGAGAACCAATTAAACGTGATACACTAAACTTTTCCATATATTCAGACATATCAATTCTAACCATATGTCTTTCATCATCAAACAATTCATAAGCTAGTGTTCTAGCAATTTCTGTTTTACCTACACCAGTTGGTCCTAAGAACATGAAAGAAGCAATTGGTCTATTTGGATCTTTTATACCACTACGTGATTTAATAATAGCGTCACTTACTACTTTTAAAGCTTCATCTTGGCCCATTACTCTTTTCTTCATATTTTCTTCTAAGCCTAATAATTTTTCTTTTTCACTAGATAATAGTTTAGTAACTGGAATATTAGTCCATTTCGCAATAATATTACAAATATCATTTTCAGTTACGGTGTCACTTAGTAGTTTATTCTTTTCCACTTTATTTAGTTCTTCTAGTTCTTTTTCTACTCTTGGTATTTCACCATGACGAAGAATTGCGGCCCTTTCAAGATCATATTTATTTTCTGCTTGTTCAAGTTCAAATCTTAATTCTTCTAATTCTTGTTTCTTTTTCTTAATATCCGTATTAATATTCTTTTCTCTGTTCCAGGCCTCTGTTAATTCTCTTTCTTTTTCTTTCATAGATTCTAGTTCTCTATCAATGTCATGGCGTCTTTTTTCAGATATTTCATCTTTTTCTTTTTTAATAGCTTGTCTCTCTATTTCTAGACGCATAATTCGATGAGTTAAGTTATCTAATTCAAAAGGAACAGAGTCCATTTGAACACGAATAGTTGCGCAGGCTTCATCTACTAAGTCAATGGCTTTATCTGGTAAATATCTATCTGTAATATAACGATTAGAAAGTGTAGCAGCTTCAATAAGAGCTTTATCAGTAATTGATACTCCATGATGGATTTCAAAACGATCTTTTAAACCTCTTAATATAGTAATTGTATCTTCTACATTTGGCTCTTCTACTTTAATTTTTTGGAAACGTCTTTCTAAGGCACCATCTTTTTCAATATACTTTCTATATTCATTTAGAGTTGTGGCGCCAATTACGTGTATTTCTCCTCTGGCTAACATTGGTTTTAATATATTAGAAGTATCCATAGCGCCTTCAGTAGCACCTGTACCTACTATCATGTGAATTTCATCAATAAACATGATAATATTCCCTTCACTTTTCTTAACTTCATTTAAAACATTTTTTAAACGTTCCTCAAATTCACCACGATATTTAGCACCAGCTACTAAAGCAGCCATATCTAGTTCCCAAATTGTTTTATCTTTTAATGAACTAGGAACATCTCCTTTTAGGATTCTTAAAGCTAAGCCTTCAACAATTGCAGTTTTACCAACACCTGGTTCACCTATTAAAACGGGATTGTTTTTGGTTTTTCTGGATAATACTCTCGTAATACTTCGTATTTCTTCATCACGACCAATTACAGGGTCAATTTTACCAGCTTTGGCATCAGCAATTATATCCCTTCCGTATTTTTCTAATACATTTTCTTCTTTTTCTTCTTGTGGATAACCATACATATTATCATCCCCTTCCAATTAATATTATACTCTCTTTTTAGCACTTGTCAATATAGAGTGCTAATAAAGGATAAAAAATATGATTCCTCTTATTTTATATAGGAATCATACCATTCTTTTATTTGCTTTCTTTTTAGTACTTTTAATCCATGAAGACTAATTTCAGTATATACTTTGTCTAGCAATTGTTTCATAGTCTCATTCATTTTAGCTTCTTCCCTTACTTTATTCCAGTAAGTTAATTGATAGTCTGGATACCATTTTTTTCCTTGATATGTCATTCCAGCTGCTAAATCATCACAAATCATTTCTAAAATATACTTGAAAGGCATAATTGGAGTTTCTATTGGAGCAGCATAATCATACCAATATTGAAAGTGATGTTTATTTCGACCTTTATGATGTAACCAAGCTTTACTATAACCAATATCTTTTTTACAATTCATAATTGGGCTATATGTTCCAGCATAATACTTAGCACCTTCTAAAAACTCTGTTGGAGAATATTTTGATAAATCATGGATTAGTCCTTGTAGAGGAATGCCTACTTTGAAGCAAAGACATAATACACGAAACCGATGAGTATTTACTGTATGCAAATGACAAAAAAACTTTTTGATAGTTATTTTATATTCTTCTTTATCCATATTATCACCAGAATTAGTATAACATAAAAAAGACCTAATTAGGTCTTTATGATGCATAAGTTATATCAAAGCGAACTAGCGTTTCTTTTAGTTCATAACCTATTTTCTTGTAAGCTTCTATAGCAGATATATTACTACTATCAGTATATAGCATTGGTTCTATATTTCTTTCTAATAATAGTTTGGTCAATTCATGAATTAAGCTTTGGCAGTACCCCTTTTTTCTTTGATTTTTAGGTGTATAAACATAACTAATCTTTGCTATACCATTATATTCCCAGTAATTTGCCATACACACAATTTTGCCAGTTTTTTCACGCCAAACATAGAAATTATTATCTTCTAACCAATTATCTATTTCATTTAGACTATCTATAAATGATATATTGTCTGGTTTTGTTAATTCTTTACTATAATCTTGCCAAAAATGAGCTAATAGTGTTTTATCACTATAGTTCGGTTTATCCATAAAACCATTACTTAGTTTAATAGTATTTAACTTGTTACATTCTAAATAGTTTATTTTTAATACATCGGATGTTTTTTCTATCTTTTTTATTTCAGCATATAATCTTTCCCTGCAATTAATCGTAATTGTTTCTGTTTTATTATCCTTAATAATATCCATTATTTCTTTTACTTTATCTTTGGAAATATTATCTATAGTCCATATCCAATAAGGACTATTTATTTCATCTCTAGCAATTATATAATTCTTATCATCTGTAATATATAGGGAGTTTTTATTATCTCTTATGATTGGTAAAAAGAAAAATCTTTTTTTATCATACATAGTATCACATCCTTTACACTTATTTAATCATTTGTAAAGTATAATAAATTCAATGAAAAAAGAAATGATGTCTACAGTTTAGACTTTCTTTAAAACTATTATATCATTTTGAATAACAAAACATGTTTAAAAAATCATTGTGGATCTGTTTTTGTTGTTTAGGATTAATCACTATACAACTTGCTAACTTATACATATTCATTCTACTTATCTTCATTATATTATAGTTTTAAAGTAAAAAACACTTGTCAATTCTATCTTTTTTTGATAAAATATACTTGTATTTTGAAATGGCGCCGTTGGTGAAGTGGTTAACACGCTAGTTTGTGGCACTAGTATGCATGAGTTCGATTCTCATACGACGCCCCAGTTTA
>CACZGA010000053.1 GCA_902780585.1 uncultured Erysipelotrichaceae bacterium
AATCATATTTTGAACACGTTCGACATCAGTTTTTGCTGCAATATGAGAAGGCCAGCCATTCTTTTTATCTTTCTTACCGCCAAACACCGCAAACATAATCTTACGACCCCATTCGTGCCGCATCATCCAGCGCGCCCACTTCTTACGGAAAATATTAGGACGCCGCGCAGCCATAGCCTTATACTTATCACCAGAATTTGCCTTACGCTTATTATCAGCATCATCCGCATAAGTTACGCCAAGAAGAGAAGTAAGAAAACGAGATTCATCATCGGGTCGATGTAGTTTGTAATCCTTTCCAGAAATATAGGTTTCAATTACTGGTGTTCCATCATTATCTTCTTTAATAGTCCACCCAAAATCACTTGCGTGCATCAAAAGTCCCTGTGAAATTACCTTACACATACGTAAAGTCTTAATCTTATAATTACGCTTTTCAAGAAACGCAAAGCATTCTCTATCTGGAGGAACTCGGCTATCAATCTCAAAGTAGATAGCGGGATCGCCTACTTTAAATTGGCCCTTCTGTACAATGACCCACCAACCGCCGACCCGTGCATACTCTACACGGTCGTATCCTTCGATTGGTTTAATTTCGTCTATAATCACTACATACGCAAGCTCTCGCTCGCCATTCTTATTAAGCATATATTACTCCTTTAACAGCTAAATAAACTAATTATAATTGCAAAAATACAAATCCCGCAAAATATACTAAAAGCTAATTCTAATCCATCAAAAAATCCATCAAAAATAGGTTTCATAACTTATTCCTCTACCGTAAACTTAAAACAATTTACTTTCTTGCTTACAACTGTACACGCATCCAGCGCGACAATACCATCATCAATAAACGGCTCGTGAATTGCATCTCCATCATAAAGCCTCTCACATTTATGCCGAATATTCTTCCATGCCCAACTCGTATTCCAATGCCCGCAAATTATCGTCTTTCCATCAATTCGCGCGCCCTTAGACCAAAACTCCATACCATTCGTCCAAGTAAAATAAGTATCCCACATAGCGTCATCTATTGTCTCCCACTCACTAATAGGGATAACTTCTGGCACAGCAACCATTTTCCCGTTATTATCTTTTACATAAGTATTTTTATAAGGGACCCAAGCATGAGTAAGAATATAATCCCCAATAACTTTGTAATATACTGTATCGTTATAATACTTCCACCATTTTGCGTTTTTACGCATTTTTGGAATCACTTCTACAACGTCTACGCCTGTAATATCTCGCGCGGTCTGCCACGTCCCATTGTGCTTGTCGATACTACGCGGCCAGTTACCACCAAAAATCATCTGGCGCATAAGTATCTCGTGGTTGCCGCGAATAAGAATTTTTCGCTCATTATGAATAGAATTAACAAACTCAAGGCATTCATTTGATTCGGGACCTCTATCAAATGCACATCCGCAACGCAGAAATAAGTTTTAGGCATATTTATACTCCTTTATTTTTCTATTTATATTATACCATAAAATTTTAAAAAAGTCAAAATAAAAAGAGCCTAGGTTATTACCTAAGCTCTTACTTTATTAATTATTTGTAATAGCTTGCATGAAAGATTTCTGAAAGTAAAACGCATAATTTTTATTAGAAATTATTTGATTATAAAATTGAGAAAAAATAGAATGATACGGCTTAGAATCTTTAGTTCTAATTTGGATATATTTACCATTAGAGGTAGAAATTCGACCAGAATTGTTAATATCATCATTTATTTTTTTACAAATTGTATAATAATCTTCTTTAATTTGTTCCCATAAATCTAAATATTTATCATTTAAAAAATCAACATGAATAGGTTCCATAAAAAACCAGTCATGTGGATTGCCCTCGCGCACAATTGGTACATATAAAAAATTAGCAATTTTAAGTGCTAATGACGATTGTTCAAAAGGCTGATATTGAATTAAATTATCAATATTACTACTAATTTGAGTAATCGCCATCGTTTCTAATGGCCGACCTAAAGAATTACATTTATTAGTTTTTAATTCGCCATCTTCAAAATCTCTTAATGAAGATGATAAATTTAAATGTAGAATAATTTTTTCTAATATTTGTCCAGCTTTGCCTTTATTAGTAATAATATCAGCAAAATATTCTTCAGGTATAAGTGTACCAAATGTTTTATTAGCAATTTGATTAATAATACTACGCGCTTCTTCTAATTTCATTTTCATCTTTCTAATTCTTCTATTATTAAATCTTTTGGTAAAAAATTTTTACAAATATAGCAAGACCCAAACGATACTCCATCTTGAGTTTTTGTCATAGTTGCATCACGATAATAATTAATTCGTTTATCAAATCCTAAATACTGAATATCTTTTAAATAAGGAAATCTTGTTTGTCCTTGTAATGTAGGGATAGGTAAAAGCATTGCATATGGTTTATTTAATTCATATAATCGCTTTAAAATATCATCTTTACAAGAAAATGGAGGATTTGAAATAATTATATCATAATCTTCTTCTGGCTCATAATAAAAGAAATTTTCTCCAGTATCTATATGAGTATATATAACTTTTACTTTTGGAATACTAGATAATACTTCAACATATTTACTTGCTTTGAGATCAAAAGGACACCAAATAGTTAGCATCTCTTTTTGATTTCTCTGCATATACTATTCAATATATTTAATCAGTGGTTTAATAGCATAAGCAGGAGTATATGTTTCGTCAGATGCTTTATCTGTTTTAGCGGTTAAATATCCTTTATTTAATGGCATATTTATACTCCTTTTAAATATTTATTTGGCGGCCCCGCTGGGATTCGAACCCAGATCTTTCGCCTCAGAAGCTGGGGTTTTAGAGACCCCCGTGTTCACCATTACACTACGGGGCTATGTCGCGGCACTAAGGCCGCTTATATTAAATTTTCTCTTTTCTAACTAATGTCATATGTCCGCATTTCTGGCATTCAATAAAATGTAGAATTGCGCGCTTACTATATTCAAGTACTTCTTCTCCACGCCGGTCCAATAGTTCGCCACACTTTTCGCATTTATACTGCTTAGTTGGATGCTTTTCCATAAATAATTACCTCGTCCAAATCATACCAATCATATTCAATGAGCGCAAAATCGACTTCAACTTGATAAGTTTCACAAATGCGCTTCAAAAGCTCATTAAGCTCATAAACTTCTCCAGTGCGCCCATCAATAAGTACATCACGAAAAGCAATCGCGCCATGATAACTACCATCGTAAAAATATTTTACTTGTGTAGGATTATCATAGTAGTAATAGAAACCTTTTGAATTAGACATATTAAATTATTTTATCTCCTTTTTATCTTTCTATATATATTATAACATAAATTTTATAAAAAGTCAAAAAATAAAAGGCTTATCTAAAGTTTTGTATAATTCTTTCATTTCCTAATTAAGCGGTAGTATATAAGAAAAATATTCTTCCTTTAAACTATATAAATGTAAAATATTAAATTTTATCTAATAAAGAATTTGTTTTTGATATTGATTTTTAGGAACAAAATCTTTTATTTCATCATATTTATTTATGAAGAAATCTATTTCTTCTATTTTAAATATAAATTTATTAATAAATAACATTAAATATAAAATAATTATATCATCAGGAGTATCTTCTATATATCCCAATTCTTTTAATGCTAATTTATAAGTATTATAAAAAATAGTAATATAATTATAAAATTCATTACAATTATTATATTTAATCTATATAGGAGAAAGAATATCAATTAATGGCTTAATAGGATAAATTATCTATAAAGTAGATAAATAAGAAGTTAAAAGATTTTTATCTGGAATTAAATTATTATTTAAAATATTAATTATTTTTATTTTAATTATTTCCATTTTCTTTCATAGCAAAAATATTCATAGAATTATGTCTATTTTCGATAAGTCCTAATTCCGTAAATAATTCATCTATTTTCTACTAATTTGAACTATACAAAACATAATAATTTAATAATCTATATTTTATCTCTTCCAAACAATAAACCAGTTCTTCTTTTTCTGAAGAAAACTTAATTAATTCTTCTAAGAAATCTATCATCTCTTTTTCTAATATTAAAGAAGGAAAGCTATATGATAAATAAAAACCTAATATAATTAACTGTTCCTCAGACGTATAGAACTATTTCAATAAAATTGAAATAATTTTTTCTAAAAAAGATTTAGCTTTTAAAAAAGTTATGTCATTTTCTTGAGTGAATTTCAAAACAGATAAATCTTGTTCTGTAATTATTCCAATATTATATTTAAATAATTTACTATACTTTAAAAGTCTTTCCTATAAAATTTCATTATCTTCCGGTATAGTAAACTAAGAAAAATTATTATATATCATAAATTCAACTATATTCATATATATATCTCCTTATAACGCTTAACTTAAATCAATCCTCGCGCCAGAAGCACAAGAAGGACTACAATTTAACGCGCAACTACTAGAACAGCCATTAGTACTACAAATAGTATCGCATCTACCACTACATCCAGAACCACATCCTTGACAGCCATTTTTGCAAGAACCGACACACCCAGTAGCACACCCAGAACCGCAACCAGTGCAACCTGTACAAGCATCAGTACAACCCTAGCACGTTCCACTACATGTTCCGCTACAAGTAGTATCGCATCTACCACTACATCCAGAACCACATCCTTGGCAACCATTTTTACAAGAACCAACACACCCAGTGGCGCAACCAGAACCACAACCAGTGCAACCTGTACAAGCATCAGTACAACCCTAGCAACCTTTACAACCACCACTACATGTTCCAGTACAACCAGTACAATCATTTTCACAAGCACTACCACATGAGGCACAATGAACTTGGCATTCATCAGTGCAAGTACCAGAGCAGCCCTAACATTGTCCACTGCACGTTCCGCTACAAGTACCAGAACAACCCTAGCATGTTCCACTACACGTTCCGCTACAACTGGTGCAACTATTTCCACAAGCAGTACTACATAATCCAGTACAATTTGCACTACATCCAGTTGTACTACTACTTAAACTATATCCAGACCAAGTAGTAACTAAAGTTCGCTAGGAATTTAATGAAGTTATAGAGTCTCCAGCAGAGGCAACGGTAATAGAATTAGTATTTATAGCTCTCATCTACTAAGCTAATTTTGTTTGATGCTCTAATTCTATACTTTTCCCAGCTGTAGGGGTGGTAGTATAATCATACGCTGTTCCAGCATAACTCGTAATATTTTTATTATATTTTCTGCGCGCGACTTCAGCTTTTAAATCAGCTTTTAACTAAACAATATCCGCCGCAGTTATTGGACTTCCCTATGTAAAAGCCATAATTTACCTCATAGTTAAACGAATTAAATCATCATATTCTTCATCACTAATAAGTAAAGTTGCAATATCACGACTTAAGTAAAGCGGGAATACTTTCTCCTTTCCCTAATTTATATATTTATTATTCCAATAGTATACATTAGCTAAAGAACGTGCCCTATGCATCCAGCAAATATTAGTACTTCTTTTATTAAAACTGCCAAGCGACTAATAATTCCACGCGCTACACCAAGCACATCCATTAGCTATCTAACAATTCCAGCATTCATCTGTTGACTATGAACGACGAGTAACAGCGCATAAATCAGTATATAGTTTCTATGTTTTTGGAGTATTATATATACCATCTACTGAACCAACTACAATAGGTTCTCTATCTGAACCAAGAGAACTTTCCATATACCTTAAACAAGGAAAAGCAAGACCATTATAATCAAAAGCTAGCATAGAACCAACACCACCGCACCAATTATTATTTTCAGTTGATAACATTGGCTTGAAATTTCGTTCTTCAAATAAAGAGGAATAAATTTCTGTTTCTTGCAATAATCTATTCGCTAAAATTATTAACTAATTATAATATTCTTTTCCCTATTCTATAGTCCACTTCTATTCATAAATTGGATTAGCAAATATATGTTTATATCCTCGCTTGATAAAGAAATCAAAAATTGTATTTAACTATTTTAAATTTTCTGGCGCGATAGTAACTTTAGTACTTACATCTTCATGTCCTCTAGCCTACCAGTCGTCTGCCGCGGCAATAGCTCTTTCAAAACTGCCATTACCATCATAATCTACTCGACAAGAATCATGTATTTCTTTAGGCCCATCAACTGTTACACCAAGAGAAATAAAGTTTTCATATTTCTTAAGAAAATCCTATACATTTTTATTAAAATATAAAATCCCATTTGTACTAATACTTACTCTAAAATTAGTCAACCATTCATGCTAACGTATAATACACTATTGAATAAAATATTCAATAATAAAATCCATCACTTCTATGTTCATAAAAGGCTCACCGCCAATTAAGTCAAGTATTATACCATGAGTATGATGATTTATGTAAGCTTTTTCTTTATTTTCATCATACATTTTAAATAATAAATCTATTCCCTTTTTTGCAACTTCTTTAGACATCATATGATGATGTTTATTTATTTGATAGCAATAAGAACATTTAAGACAGCAATCATCTGTTACTTGAAAAGTAATATTTCGACAATTTACATCTTTATCTATTTCCTAATACTATTTTACTAAAAAATTATTATAATTAAAAATCATTTTGTATATACCATTTGATGGTTAATAAAATCAAATCTATAATTATTATATTCTCCATTTGGATGAAATTCTTTATCTGCCGCGGTCTTAGCTGCTTCAAGCTCAATATAAATCTGAACTGTTTCATCCCATTTCTTATCAAAAAATTTATTAGTTTCATCTAAAGAACCGACCCGCGCGAGATATTCAAGAATTGACATATATCCATTATAACGACCGAATAAAATTTCAATTTTTTCAGAAACATCTGCAGGAATATCAACTCGAACTTCAGTATTTTCCATAAATAATTTTTCTCCTTTTATATTATTTCTATATATATTATATCATAAATTTAAGGAGATTTCAAATTTTTAAAGCTTAAAAGTATAGCTACTCTATAATGCAAAATCTAATTTGGACATTTTTTTATCACTGTTTAATACATCTACAATAGTGCTTCCGCCTGAAGTTCCCATTTTAAATCGACTTTTAGCATATTCTACATTAGACCTAACATCATCAGCTATCTATCTTAAAATTGTAGCAGTAGAAATAATAGTTCCTCCTCCAATTAGATATAAAGTATTTGACTAACCTTTACTAAGATTAGAAGTTTGCATATACATAGTAGCAGTAGCCAATAAACTCATTAACTAGTTAGCTTTTGTAGTTAATTCTTCAATCCTATCTCTAACCTCTGAGAAATCTGGATTAGTAGTTGCATAAAATCGAGGCTTTGTATCATCATTATGCCAATAATATTCAATATTAAAGGTATACATACCTAATATTGTTTCTATTGCTTCTATTAAATTAGACTATCCAGGCAATATTCCATCAACACCAAATAAATCACCAGCTGCAGCTTGTAAAGCTTCTGTTGCTTTAGAAGTATGAGTATATTCAAATAATGCTGGTAAAACTCTATTTCCAAATTTAACTTTTTCTGTAGATTTTATACTTCCGCCTTTAGTAGTTATACCAAATTTCTAAAAATTTACTTCAAATTCATTATCACCACTTATAGTATTTTTAACTTGTATGCCAAATTGTCCAAGATAACTCATTAACAATTCATCTGCATGAGGATTATTTATTCCACCAATCCATTTAGAATGACGAGAAAAATATCCATCTGTTAAAAATAACATGTAATATAAAGCTTGAACTTCACCTAAACGTCCTATTAAATTTTTACCAGTTAAACCAAAAAAAGCGTCAGTATCATTTCCTTTCTCATTTACAGAAAACATTACCGAATCTAGGGCCTTTTCAAATAAATCTTTTCTAGATATATTAGGACAACTATTTAATATTTTCTAACGATAAGAATTTAATATTTTTTGCTTAAGACCTGGATTATTTTTAAAAAATCTATCTCTTTCTCTACCATTATTAGTATTTGTCATCTATAAAAAACTTTCTACTGGTAAATCAGTCCAATTTACATTAACCTAAAATCCATTATACGAACTAGAAGAATTCATATTTACATTCTATATTACATCTTTATGTTTTTTATAGTAATCTTCAAATTTATTCATTAAAGATTCGCCTAAATTACTAAAAACATCACTAAATTTACCAACAAATCTACCACCAACAGAAGTACTATCTATCTTAGTTCCTTTACCAAATCGTAATGGTCCATTACCTGTTTTTCCTGTTGTAAAAGTAGCACCCGAAGCACCCCATAAAGTAGTTAATACTGCTTTTCCAAACTAATCTAAATTAGCCTATACGGTTAAATTAGTCTAATTTTGCATATAATTAATAAAAGAATCGTACTCTTTTTGCCTATCATAACTATATACACTAGCTTCCTATAAATCTTTTAATAGTCCCTGCTCTAAATTTATTCCATTTAAATTAATAGTTTCTTTCTTTAATTCAACAAGTTTATTACTTAACTAATATTCCATATCTTCAAGACTATCACCAGTACATCCTAAACTTCTATAGGCATTTTTAGCTATTTCTTCAACCTATTTAGCCTAGTCTTCTAATTTATTAATTATCGCAGTTATTACACTTTGTTCTGATGCAGTTTCTATCTCTCTACCATAAGCAGTCAATAAAGCAACCGCCGCGGATTTTGTCATTGGAAAATATCCCATAAATTTTACCTACCTAAAAAAATTAGGGCAGCTTATAAAAAGCCACCCTATGGTATATAATAACAAGCAAAAGGGTAGAACCTGTGCTTGGGATTTAATTATCTATATATAAGTAATAGAGCAATATTTTCCGTATAAAATTTTCGTACTAAAAAAGACTCGAAATTTCGAGCCTTTAAAGTTTTTCAAGACGCATTAAATTCCGATGGGATTTGAACCCACATATAATTCTTTTACAGAGAATTGACTTATCCTTTTGTCTACAGAATATATTTGCTGTATACGTCTTAATATTCAATTATTTCATACAATCTCGCATAAGGCGCGAGTACCAAGTTTCATCAAGATAAGCAATATCACTTAAAAGAATTGGTTCATTCTCTAAATCTTCTTCATTATAATATCCTTCCCAATCAAAGAAAAAACGCCCATCTTGAGTTCCAGCATAAAAATGACCAACTACTGGTTCGTAATAAATATTAAGTTCTTCTGGAAATCTCCAAACTAATATTTGTGCAAACCATAAACAATTTCCATTCATCCAATCGCAATCTTTTGAAAAGCGACGTGTTATAAAATCATAAATATTATAAATTAAATCTTCATAATCTTTCATATACGTTATCTTTCTATGGCAGCGGCGGTAGGATTCGAACCTACGGATGTTGGAGTCAAAT
>CACZGA010000054.1 GCA_902780585.1 uncultured Erysipelotrichaceae bacterium
AACGTGTGGTTTATATAGAATCGATAAAGAGAAGTTCGTAGAGAACTTCATTTATCGATTCGCTAACAACGTTGATGCTACAAGAGATTATGATATTAAGTTTTATGATATTAACGAAGTTCCACCTAAAGTAAGTGTAAAAGTTGATTCCTTAACAGTATTATCTGTAAAAGGAAAAGACGATTCAAAAGAAGCAGCAGATATAACGACAAGTTATGATGCTATTTTGGAAACTACATATTATGGAGACTTTGCTGTAGAAGAAGGTTTAAAAAATATGAGTCTTGATCAATGTAAAAAATTAATTGATTTAGCTAAATAATAGAAAGGAGAATTAAAATGGGGAATTTAACGACTGGTTTTAAAAAGTTTTTACAAAATAAAAATACTGTTACCGTAGTTGGTGTAATTCTAGCAATTGTTGTATTATATTTTGCTTATACAATTCGTATAAAGTCAGCAATTAATCCTATTCAATTAATCCTATTCCAGTTCCTTATGCTGTTAAACAGATTAATGCTGGTACCCAAATTACAGAAGGTATGATTGGTACTCGTGAAGTACCTCCTTCAATGATTAAGGGAGATGTAATACTTAATAAAGGTGAAATAATTGATAAATATGCTTCTGTAGATACTGTTATACCAGCAGGTAGTTTATTTTATAAAAGAGCTGTTGTGGAAAAAGAACAATTACCAGCAAATATTATTTTAGAGTATCCTAAAGGATATGTTCTATATAACTTAGCAGTTAATACTAATTCTACTTATGGTAACTCTGTATATCCAGGTAACTATATTGATATTTGGTTAAAAGCTGTTTATAAAGTATCTGATGAGGCTAATCTTAGTGCTGAAGAAAGACAAAGAGCAGATCAAATTATGTATGGTAAGTTAATTTCTAATGTTCAAGTTTTAGCAGTTAAAGATTCTAATGGTGAAGCTGTATTCCAAAACTTAGATGAACATAAGACACCTTCTATGATAGTATTTGCTTTACCTGAAGAGTATTTCGTATTACTTAGAAAAGCAAGTTATATGAGAACTTATGATACTGTTATTGAATTAGTTCCAACTAATGAAAGTTTAAAAGATGAACCTGGTAATCTTGAACTTTCTTCTGATCAATTAATGGAGTGGATTAATAATCATACTTATTGGACTGATTAATAATAAAAGAAAAATAAAAAGAATAAAGGGAAGTGAGTTAATTGAACGAGAATATATTTGACAAATTAGATTTTGGACCATTCCGTTCTTTACTTGATAATGATGATATCACCGATATATCTTATGATAATGGTGGACAGATATGGATTCGTTCTTTGACTCAGGGATCTATGCGTGTTGAAATAGAAGGGCTAACTCCTGAATTTGTAGAGAAGTTAGCTTTTCAATGTTCTAATGTAATGGGAACTACTTTCAATAATGCTAAACCTTTTTTGGATGCTGAATCTGCTGAGTTACGTATGAATTTCGTTCATCAATCTATTGCGACTAATGGAATTGCTTTAGTTATTCGTAAAACTCCAGCTAAGATTCGTTTGGAAAAAGAAAAGTTAATTCAGGAAGACTATTTTACTCCAGCTATACATGATTTCTTAATACGTTGTGTTGAAGGACATTGTAATATAATGGTTGCTGGAGAAACTGGTTCTGGTAAAACTGAATTTGTAAAATATTTAGCTTCTCATACTAAAACTAATGAGAAAATTATTACTATAGAAGATACATTAGAGCTTCATTTAGATAAAATTTTCCCACAAAGAGATATTGTTGCAATGAAGACTAATAATGTTGCAAGTTACTCTGATGTGTTAGTTACTTGTATGAGACAGAATCCTAAATGGATTCTATTATCTGAGGTTCGTTCAGCTGAAGCTGTTTCAGCAGTACGTAACTCTATTTCTTCTGGACATAATATTTTGTCTACTATCCATGCTGATAAAGCAAGTGCTATTCCTTATCGTTTATATTCATTAATGGAAACTGATTTGGATGTACATCAGTTTTTATCAACAATTTATCGATATATTCAGATTGGTGTTCATATCAAAGCTTTTTATAGTAAAGAGTATGGTAAATTCCATCGTGAAATTGATGAAGTAACAGAGTTTTATGTTGATGAAGATAATGTTCCAAAATCTAGGACTATTTATCAAAAGATATTTGGTAAACCTATGATGTGTAAGCCTAGTGCTCATTTAGTGGAATATTTAGAAAATCAAAATATAGAAGTTCAATCTATTATTCGTGATTTACCTGATGATTTACCTCTACGTACTGTGAATGATGGAGAACAAAAGATGGAAAAGGAAACTATAACTAGTGAAGCTGTACAAGCTCCTAGTGTAGAACAACCTGTTGTTGCTAATGTGGTTTCTCAGGAAGTAAATCCTTCTGTTCCAACCACTGTTGCACCACCTATGGAGAATTCTATGGTTGCTAATGTAGTTCCTCAAACAGTTAATCCAACGCCTGCTATGATGGTTGCAGCACCAGTTGTTACTCCAAGTGTACCAGTTATGAATCCATCTTTTAATGGAGTTGCTAGATTAGGAGAATAGAAAGGAGATAAATCGTTATGTATTTTGAAGAGTTGTTTATCATTGGTGCTTTTGTATTTTTTATCTACTTATATAGAAATTACAAAGGTGAAAATGTTGGAAAATATGTAGTTGATCAAGCTCAAAGTATGTATGATAAGTTTTCTCCTTATTCTTTTAAAGTAGTAAGAGAGAAAACAAAACAATTAGGTCAGGATTATACTCCTAGACAATATGCTTTACAAGTTTCAGTATTTGCATCTTTTGCGGCTGTTATTAGTTACTTATACTTTTATAACTTAATCATAAGTATTGTGTATGCTTTAATAGCAGTTAGTTTTGTACCATATTTAGCATATTTACGTTATAAAAAGATTTATTCAGAATTTTTATTTGAACAAATACAGGTATATACATCTAATACTATTATGGAGTTTGCGACTACTCAATCATTTGTTAAGGCTTTAGAGGGTGTTGCTAATTCAGGAGTTTTAGAAGATCCTGTATTAAGTGATGTAAGACAAATGATTAATATGAGTTATGATAATGGTACTATTGATGAAGCTTTGGATTATATGAGTAAATTATATCCTTACTATATTGTTAAAAATATGCATCAATTATTCTTACAAATTACTAAAGAAGGTGCTCAGAACTCAGCTGATTCTTTAGAAAATATGCAACAAGATATCGATATGCTTGTTGAAAGTGTTTATAGAGACCGTATAGAAAGAGCATCGTTTCATAAATCTTTTTTACAATTTGGTATTATGTTATATCTACTTGTAATGTTAGTACAATACTTATTAGGTAGGGAAACTTACTTAGTACTATTACAAAGATGGTATATTCAGTTTTTAATGCATTTTGTTTTAATTGTAAATACATATTTCCTTTTAAAAGGAGAAAAATATTATAACGAGAATGTAGGTGCTGAATAATGGAAATATTAGTAGTAGGAGCAATTATTATCTTTATTTTAATTTATAATAATACAATTGATAAAGATAAGTTTTTTGCAGATAATCAAAAATATTTAGAAGCGTTTAAAGAAGATGATTATCAATTCTTAGTTTATGCTAAATATGGTGAAGACGTAGATGTTGATCAATTATATTCTAAACGTGTTACTTATGCATTTATTACTTTCTTAGTTGTATTAGTATTTTCTATTTCAGGAAGTGCTACAGCAGAGATATTTAATTCACAATTCTTTTTAAATTTAGTTTTAGCTATTGTTGTTGCTGTTGTTATGTTTAAAATTCCTTATACACAATTAAAGAGTTATTATAAACAGCATTTACATGAAATTGATATAATGTTACCTTACTATTTAAAAAGTTTGGAGATTTTAATTCAACATTATACTGTTCCAGTAGCAATTGGTAAATCTATTTCTGATGCACCAGACATATTTAAACCTGGTTTAAGAAGAATGATAGATAGAATTAATTCTGGTGATTCTACTGTTGATCCTTACATGGAATTTGCTAATACTTATCCTGTTAGAGATTCTGTTCGAATGATGAGATTATTGTATCGTTTAGGAATTGGTTCTCAAGAAAGAAAGCAGGAAAGACTTATGATGTTTTCTAGAACAGTGTCTAGTTTACAGAATAAAGCTAGAGAAACTAAGTATAAAGAAAGATTAAATCATATGGAAAGCCAAACTATGGTAATGCTTGTTGTTACTGGTATTGGTGTTATGTTAGTTATCTTGATATCAATGATGATGATGTTCTAATTTTGTGTAAACCCTATTGTAGATTATAATAGGTTTTGCTATAATTAAAGTGTATAATAAAGAAAGGATGGGATATATACATGAAAGCTGCTACAGGTGAATTAAACTTAACAGTTATTACTTTGATTGCTATTGCTGCAGTTATTGGTTTCTTCTGGTTTATGTGGCCAAATATTAAAAGGTCTATTGCTAATCAATGGAATGATGTTAATACTTATGAAGAAAATGACCAAAGTCAAACTGGCGCTATGGGTAATGATTCAAAAATTGATGTTGGTTAAAAATGTTATACATTAATGGTTTAAAGAGGAGATAGTATGAAAGATGCTTTTGGTGGTATTTTAAATCTTGTTTTGATAGTGGTATTTCTTTTGTTAGTTGAAGGAATATTAGGCTTAGTAGTTAATTATTCAAAAGCTTTTCGTATGAAAAATACTGTTATTTCTGCGATAGAGCGTTTTCGAGGATATGGATGTTTTAGTAGTGAAGCATCTGATTGCCGTAATAGGATTGATCGTGGCGCTAAAAGCATCGGTTACTTTCCTAATTATAATTTAAATTGTTCACAAGGTTATACCAATATTGATAATTACTTTTGTTATAAAGAAAGTAGATCTGCTTCGGATAACCATATTATATATACAGTTGTTACTCAAGTAGATATTAATATTCCTATTATTAATAAGATCTTGAGTTTAGACTTTTTTCAAGTACATGGAGATACAAGAGTTATTGATAGAAGTTAGGTGATTTTATGAGAGATGCCTTAGGAGGAACAGTTGTTTTAGTTATTATTGTAGTTTTTATTGTTTTTGCTTTGGCTTATATGGCATTTAATGTCAATTATACCAAAGCTTTTCGTATGAAAAACAAAATAATATCTGTTTATGAAGATTTTGATGGTGATTGTTCTAGTAGTGATTGTCAAGATACTATAACTGATTATGCTAGAACAATTGGTTATTCTTATGATGGTTCTATTAGATGTCCTGAGGGATTTGATAGAGTTAGAGGATTATATTGTTTAAAAGAGAATATGGTTGAGGCTGGTAAGAGTAATAGTAGTATTACTATTATTAATGGATCTAGTAATTCAGGTATTTTTTTATCTGATATAAATGGTAAGCATTACTTTACAGTAATTACAAAGATTAATCTACATATTCCAGTTATTAATAGAATATTGGATTTAAGTGCATTATATGTAAGAGGAGATACTAAAACATTTGAAATTAAAGAGTAAAAGAATAAAGGGTGTTGATATTTATGAACGTTATTGTTGAAAATGAACAACAAGAATTGTTGTCCAATATAGATATTGATGTTATAAAAAGTATATCAGGTTCATATGATGTTCATGAAATTATTAATATGTTTAAAGATTTCTTTTACAGTAAGATGATTTTAGATGTTACTGCTATTAAGCAATATAAAGATGTACGTACTTATGAGATATTAGCTAGGGGTTTAGATGTACAAAAAATTATATTTTTACTTCCTGATAAAAGTTCTTTATGTACTCCTAATTTTTTATCTCATTTAATTTCTTTAGGTATTTATAATTTTACTAGTAAATTAAGTGGGATAAAGTATTTATTAAAAAAATCTAATACTTTACAAGATGTTGAACATATAAGAAACATGGCTAGTGTTGTTAATTCAAATGTTTCGGGGGCTGCTGTTGCAAGGGTTCCTAAAAAGGAGACTACAGGTACTAAAATTATTGGATTTAGAAATGTTACTGATCATGCTGGTGCTACTACATTGATATATATGTTGAAAAAAGAATTAACTGTTAGATTTGGACATGAAAATGTAATAGCAATAGAAGTTGATAAAAATGATTTTCAATTATTTGGTGAAAAGTCAATGGTATCTACTAGAGAAGGGGATATTATTAGGACTGTTTCACAGTATTCTAATGTTGATATTTTATTAATAGATTTAAATAAATGTCAGGATGATTCTTTTTGTACAGAAATTGTTTATTTAGTTGAACCTAGTACGGTTCGCTTAAATGGATTAGTTCGTAAACATAGGGATGCTTTTACTAAATTATTAAATCAAAAAGTTGTTTTAAATCAAAGTATGTTATTGAATAGCGATATTTTTGATTTTGAAAGTGAAGCTGGGATAAAGGTATTTTATAATCTTCCACCTTTAGATGAAAGAAAGAAAAATAGTGTTATTCTTGATTTTGCTACTAAGCTAGGCTTATTATCTGGTAAGGCTAGTAGTGGTGGCTCAAATAAAATATTTGGCTTATTTAGGCGTTAAATAATTGACAAATTGATAATTATGATATTATAATATTCGGAGAAGGAGTGGTTGTATTATGGACGTTTGTGGTGGATTGTTATCATTAGTTAAAGTAATAGTAGGTGTTATTAGAATATTTCAAATAGTTATTCCAATTGGTTTAATTATTTATGGTACTATTGATTTAGGTAAAGCTGTCATTGCAAGTGATGAAAAAGAAATTAAGGCAGCTCAGAGTAGATTAATTAAGAGATTTATTTATGCTGCGGCAGTATTTTTTGTTCCTTTACTAGTTACAGTTGTAATGAATGTTGTGGCAACTGGTGGTGAAGGTGATGCTACTAGTTGGGCAAATTGTTGGAAAGCTGCAAATAAGTAGTAATATTATTAATTTAAAAAATAGTGTTATTGCTATTTTTTTTTTGTTTTGTTATACTTATTATGATATACTATATGCGGAGTGATTTTATGAAGAGGTTTTTGTTTATTAGTTTATTTGTAATTTTTACTTTATTTGCATTTGTACCTCTACGTGTTAATGCTGTTGATTTATTAAGTTCTACTATAGTAAATACAGGAAATAAAGTTGTATATATTATGGATAATTGTAATACTGCTTTATTAGGAAATCCAAATGATCCTAATTCAGTAGCTTGGTTATTACAACAAGCTTTAAATGTTATTAGGGTTGTAGGACCTATATTAGTTATTATATTAAGTAGTTTTGATTTTATTAGAGTAATTATTAATAATGATGATGAGGCTATGGGTAAAGCTCAAAAAAAGCTTGTTATGAGACTTATTTTAGTTGCCTTATTATTTTTCTTACCAACACTAGTTGAAGTTTTATTAAAAACATTTAATTTAACCTCAACTGCTACTTGTGGTATTCAATAAATAATTCTATAGAAAAGAGGTGGTTTTCATGGGAGATTCCCAACTAGAACCTTCTTCAATAGTTGTTGATGCTATTAGAAAAATTCTTTCTTTCTTTGATAGGGCAGCCTTTTGGTTGTTAGGATTAGTATATGAATTATTTTTCAATGTAGCTTCAGCTGATTTATTTGCAAATTCTAGTTTGATGAAGTTTTATGGTAGAATGCAATTAATTCTAGGTGTTTTCATGATGTTCCAATTAGCATTAACTATTTTAAAAGGAATAGTTAATCCAGATACAATTACTGATTCTAAATCTGGAGGAGCAATGCAGTTTGTATATCGTATTGCGGTTTCTTTAGTATTATTAACATTACTTGTACCTTTTGAAACTGGAAGATCTAATGAATTTGAAAAGCAAATAAGTAATAATGGATTATTATTTGGTACTTTATATTCTTTACAAAATCGTATATTAGCTAATAATACGATTGGTAGACTTGTATTAGGAACAAATGAAACTAATTATTTCTCAACTGATTTATCGGCAGGTAGAGAAACTTTAAGAACATCAGCGAGGGTATTTACTTCAACAATTTTAAAAGGTTTTTACCGGATTAATTTATTACCTGAATCATCAAGGCCTAAACATGAAGATGGTAAGGATGATGCTATATTTAATGATAATCGTGTATGTCAAGATTTTGATGATGCAATGTTAAATGCATATACTAGAGTAGATGCTGATCCAGGTGAAATAATATCTATGGTTAATGAGACTTGTTCTAATTCATCTATTCAGGGTAAAAAATCTTTATTATCGATATTTAGAGGAAATAAATATTATAGATTTGCATATAATGGATTTATATCTATGATAGTAGGTTTTGTATTTGTTGTAATAATGTTTAGTTTTACAATAGAAGTTGCGGTACGTAGTGTTAAATTAGCGATATTACGTATTATTGCACCGGTACCAATTATTAGTTATATGGATCCTAAAGGATCAAAAGATAATGCTTTTAATACATGGGTTAAAACATTATCTTCTACTTATTTAGATTTATTTATACGTTTAGCGACTATTTACTTTGTATTATTTATTATTCAAAATATGATTACCAATGGTGTTGTTAT
>CACZGA010000055.1:0-6344 GCA_902780585.1 uncultured Erysipelotrichaceae bacterium
ATTTTAAAAAAAGACCTTATACAAGGTCATTTTTGTCGTGCATAAAAATATATATCAAAAATTTATTAAAAACATATTGACTTATATTAGTAAGTATTACGAGTATATTTATTTAACTATATTTGAATAATATATTATTTCTTTACCTACGCGAAATATCATTTTTTCATAAAAAAATAATTAAGTTATTGTCTTAATTATTTCTTTTTTTTACTAGTAATGATATATCATTTATATCATCTCCAGAAAGGATTTTATCTATATACTTATCTGGAAGCCCACATGTTGACTTAAGAAAATCTCTATTAACCTTTTCTATACCATTTCTTCTTATCATTTTTAAAGCCATTGCAAGTCCATTTTCAATGCTTTTGTCATATCTCTTTAGTTCTTCTTTATAAATCTTTAATAACTCTTCTTTTCTATTTATATTAATATTATTACGTTTTATACACTCAATAACAGCATCTTCATAATTTAATCCTAAAGTATCACACATATCAAATATAGTTCTTAATATTTTTCTTAAAACATAAGGTTGTACTTTATTACCAGGTATAATCCCCTCATCAATCATATTAACTGATGCATTTAAAAAATCCGCTAAACGTCTAAATTCATCAATACTTTCATAAGAAGATAAACTTGATAAATAATTTATATATGGAAGCCATATAGAGTTTTCATAATTATTACTTTTATTTTCATAAGCAGATACTATTCTTTCTAAACTAGCTCCTGAATCCGCTCCTACTCTAGAACTCGGATTTATAAATACTTCTTTACTATCAAACTGTGTAAAAACTAGATTCCATAATTCTACTAATGACTTTTCATCATCGTCTCTTTGCCATTTAATTTCAGTTCTAAGTGCGCTCTTATCCGCATAAGGTGAAGTAAAAGTATTTTCACTTGTTAATAATATATTATTATTGCCTAACTTTTTCCAAGTTTCTAATGTTATTATATCTTGTGGATGAACAGTAACAAATAATCTATTTTTATCTAATCCTACAACTTTAACTAAAAAATCATATGCAAATTTTATAAATTCTTCTTTTGTTTCTTTTTCGGCACTTTCATATAACATAAAATGACCTAACATTTCAAAAAACAAATGATGTCTTCCAGAATATCCAATAGATTTCATTCCGTCAGTTCTTAAACATCTTTGAATTGATGATACTTTCTTTTCATCCGACTCTTTTAATTCTAATAACTCATCTTGGTATTTTACCCCACCAGAAATATTAAATAGTAATCTAGAATCTTCTTTAGCTATTAAAGGATCACTTCCATGATAAACAAAACCTTTTTCTCCTGAAAATGATTTAAAACTATCTTTTATTTTTTTTGAAACTAATGATTCCATTTTATTCTTCTTTCTATCTTACAGTGTTTTCTTCAAATTTTAATTCACAATTATCAGCATCCATTGTACACTTTATTCCTATTGGAAGTACTATATTAGTTTTTGTGTGTCCAAAATCATTACATTTAATTATTGGAAAATTATAATCTTTTGTTACTTCACTAACTAAATCTTCTATTTGAATATCACTTTTTGAATCATAATTACCTATTAATAATCCTGATATTTTATCAAAAACTTTATTCATTTTTAATTCATATAGTAAACTAGAAACTTCTTCAATGCCATCTTCAAGAGATAAAGCTTCTATAAATAAAATATTATTTTTAAAAATTGGTGAATACTTTGTATTAAGTATTTTTACTATAGAACCTAAATTACCTCCAATAAGTTTTCCTGTACATTTTCCTTTTCTTATTGTAACCCAATCTGAATTATGTTTTACATTCCCTTTATATCCATGAATAAAGGCGGTAATAAATTGTTCTTTATTAAAACTTATTTCACTTTCAAATAAGCCTTTAAAATTTGTAAAATGATATGTAATTAATCCTGTCATTTTATAAATAGCATTTAATAATACAGTATTATCACTAAAGCCAAAGAATATTTTAGGATTCTTTTTAATATCTTCATAATCTATTAAATCTAATATACTATTAGCATTATTTCCACCTTTTGCAAATGCTATTGCATTAACACTTTTATCTTTTATTAAAAAGTTAATATCTTCTTGTTTTTCTTCTACTGTTGCAGAATAACCAAGTGAATTAGAATATAAATTTTTACTATATTTTACTTCTAAATCTAATTCTTTAAGTAATTTTTGGGCGTTGTCTAATTCTTCTTTATTTTTTTCTTTAACATAGCCAGAAGGAGCGCATACACCAATAATACTATTTTTATTTAGTCTTTTTGCTTTCATTTGTTATTCCTTTCTGAATACAATAGAGCTATAGACTTTCTTATTTGTTGCTTCTCAGCATAACTAAATGAATTAAAATCTGGAATTGATTTAATTTTATTATTAAAGTCTATACTTAATAATTTTATATTAAAACCTTGTTTTTTTAATTCTTCTTGATAATACTCTAAATCATCTTTACCAAAACAAATATTTTTGCATTTTTCAAAGCACTTATTTTTACAAATAGACTTATAACATATACTTTTGTCAAATATATTTAACATTGCAATATTAGTTCTATTTAACATATGTGAAATAGCACAAGATGAATTAAAATACACAGGCTTATTTGGAAAATATTTATTGCATAATTCTATTATACAAGTTTCAATTTCGTTTGATAATGTTTTTTTGTTATTTTCTTTTACTAAATCTGGCATTTCTAATTTTCTCATATCTTTAAGTCCAAATTCTATTCCTTCAGTCCAACGTAATCCTCCAGGGACAATCATATCAATATAATCATAGTATTTTTCTGAAATAGATTTAAACATACTATCAAGATTTTCTTTATTTGCTCCCCATTCTTTTACTAATGGCCTTAAATACCAACTTACACATACGCCGGTATCTTTTAATAATTCTATATTTCTAAATCTATTATTCTTAACAGGTTCAATTTCTTTAGGGTTATTTGCCCAACAAATTGATATCATTATCTTATTACCATTATCTACTATTTTTTTTAGTTTATTTACTATTTCGCTTGGAATTCCTGCTTTTGTTACTATCCAAAATGGATTTTTATATCCGATTTGTACAAAATATTCCATTATTTCTAAAGTTTTTTTTGTAACAACTGGATTAGCAAAAGGTTCAGTACTCGATGTTGCTATACTAATAATACTCTTATCTTTTACAAAATAAGGGTGTTTAATTAATTCATCAATAATTTCTTTAATACTAAACTTACTTCTTGGCTCTGCTTTTGTCCTCATTCTAAAGTTTTTATCTAAATCTTCATATATCCCTTGAACATGGCAATATGCACACTGGAATGAACAGCCCCTAAAATAGTCAATACTAAATGAATTATTAGCCTCACTAACACAACATAATGGATTATTATGATCCATTTTTAATACGCCAAACATATACTCACATAAATCATAAGTTTTATTATTATAAGTAATTGAAATCTTATTTTCCCTTAATTCTTCATTCATAGTTTAAAACTCCCCCTTTATTGTTTTAATATTATTATCAATTTGATCGTTTGTAGTCATTCCAACAACAAGTGATGTTCCTTTTTTAACTGCATTTTTTAATATATGATTATATTTAGTTTTATCTTGTAATTTTCCTTGTTCAAATAAACTTCTTAGTATTATTTCTATTCCATATTTTTTATATTTATCAATTGAATTTAAAATCCAATTATTTTCACTATTATATGGACTTTCTATAACATCAATTACTTTTAGAACTTGATCAGATAATTCATTATTAAACATATTTGGAAGAGATATTCCAATTTTATCAACAAGCCCACTATTCTTTATTTTTTGTAAAATATCAATCATAAGAGGCTCATTATTCCATTTATAAGTCCAATTATGTAATAAACAGATATCTATTTTTTTTCTATTTAAATTTAAAAGAGATTTGTTAATACAATCCAAGATATAATCATAATCATAATATTCACTTAACTCATTTGGATTTTCTAAAGGAGGTTTATTCTTTGCTGGTACTTTAGTTAAAATAATATCACTTGGTTCTAATACTTTACCTAATATTTTTTCAACATTCCCTTTTCCATAAACTAATGCAGTATCAAATAAATGAACACCATTCTTCTTTGCATATTTAATCAATGATATTATTTCTTTTTCAGTTAATTTTTTAAAATCTCCACTAAACTGCCAAGTACCTAAATATAAACTATTTGTTAATAAATAGTTTTCTAATTTTTTAATTATTTCATCTGTATTACTTTTACCTGAAATAAAACTATTTAATTCATCACAATCCAAATCTTTTATTACTTGTTCAAGTTTTTTAAAACTCATTAAAAAGTTTCCTTTAACAATACTAAAAGCTCTTACTGTAGATAATATTATATCATTTTTATAAAAACTATACTCCAGTGAATTAATATTTATATTTGATAGTAATTCTGATTTAATTCTAATTTCTTCTAAACACTCTTTAACAATTGCTTTTTTTGCATAAATACTGTCTTTGCTTAATTTGTTTTTTAAATCAATCATAAAATTATTTTTATCATTTATAATTATCATGTCTTTTATATTAATTATTAAGCTTTCAGGAATCCAATAACCTAAACACCAAATTCTATGCGTTGTTTCTATGTTTTTACCTTCTATATAATCATTAATTATTTGAATAATTCTTTTTTCTTCATATAAAGCAATACTAAAAGTCTTTTTAGAAAAATTATCTATTCTAATAGCATCATCACTTTTTGTAACCACTAAGTCTTTAAATGCTTCATTAATTTTTTCAATTGCTAATTCTATATTATCTACTACCATTAAAAAATCAACATCATTATAATTATTATTTTTAATAGCAGAACCAACTATTGAAATAGGGTAATCAATATTATTTTTTAATAAAATATTTTTAAATTTATTAACTAATTTATTAAAATTCATGTTAACACCTACCTAAATATAATATGAATTCACCTTTAAAATATTTTTATTAGAATATAACAACTTTTTTTAATAGTCAAGTCATACTGCATTTTTATTTTTTCAATACCTTCTTTAAATATTTAATATCATAATTTTGATTCTTCTTTTTGCAATAAGGAAAAGATGTTTATAGACATCTTTTAATAACACATCTTAGTTATTGGAAACATGTCATACACAAACATGGTTTATGAATTTTATCCTAATCCTTTGCTATTTTTTACCCAAAATTAGTAATTTTTATTTTTTAATTCAAATTAAAAACCCTAATATTTAAAGGGCTTTACGACATAGCAGTGTTACGCACTCAACATGTTCTGCCCGGGGGCGTAGAACATATGCTCTAGGGCTGTACTAGGTCAACAGAATATGTTCCTCAGAACCTATTTTTTGATTTAAACTGTGGTTGAGATAATATCATTTATACTTTTTGCAGTCATAACATTATTATATTTATCATCTATTAAATATTTTAATTCATCGCTAATTTCATTATAATCGCTAGTCAGTTTATCTTGAATAAATTTTAATGTATCATCATCATTTAATCCCATTACATTATGAGCTAGATTATATAAATTATTTATTGAATCAAAATGTGATAAACCATCCGCATCTACTAATATTTTTTCTTCTTGAGTTGTTCTATTTTTTGCTCTTTTACTACTATGATTTAAAATACATTTTTTTACAATTTGCATTTTATCTTCTGGATAATTGTTTTCTCTTAATAATTGTTCAGCAATAGCTGCACCATCTTCATTGTGTTTAGATCTATCTAATGTTTTATCTGTCATTGCAATATCATGTAATAATGCACTTAATTCTAGTACTTCATGATCTACATCTTGTCCTTTTGAAAGTAAGCATACATAATTATAAACGTATTGGATATGTTCTTTATATATATTGTATTCATCTTTAGTACCTTTTGTTTTTTCTTCAAATAAATTACTTCTATTCATTATTTCCTGCTTCATTTTATCAATAATTACACTCATATCCTGCTTCCTTTCTAAAACTGCGATGGTCTCACAATGGCTAGACCATGGGTTTTTGTGTAGTCAAATACTCTGGTTCTCTTCTAGTCATAATCGATCTTTTTTCTAATGGTAATATTTCATTTTCATTATTAACACCAAGTTGGTTTGCCAAATTTATAGAACCATTTAACAATTCATCTATATTAGAGTATGGTTCATTATTAGTATCTTTCTTATATAACCAATCTAGGTATTTAATTTTTTTTGCATCATCAGGTCTACCATAAAGTACTTTTCCGGTATGAATCCAGTACCCAAATTCTACATTTGTTGTAAAAGCTGGCATATCTGGTAATGAC
>CACZGA010000055.1:6362-18013 GCA_902780585.1 uncultured Erysipelotrichaceae bacterium
CATCAAATCCATTATCTTCTAAATATTTACAAGCACTCGTTCTCCATGATTCGATATTTTCACCTCTTGGTGTTGGACCTGCTAGAAATATTGATTTTTTCCCTTTTATTACTTCTTGATCTGAATAATTAATTATCATATATCCTCCATACTACGTTACATATTATATCTTTGAAATAAATCATTATATATTTTTTCTCTATTTATATTTGTAACAAAAGTGATTTTTCTCTTGCTGTTAGTTAACTTATATGATAAATCATCTAATATCTCAGGACAGCTAATTTTAGTTGTTTTAAACCATTTTTTATTTACCATGTAAGCTATAACGGCAACATCAAATATCGGCCTTTCTACTCTTATCCCATTGTAGCCATCATTATGAAATCTTTCAATTAGATTATCATAAAATTCATTCTTATTACCTATTTTTTCTTTTAATGTATTTATGTTGATATTTAATTTAGAAACTACTTCATTGCATGGTAGAACTGTTAATGGAACACTTGAATTAAATACTATTTTAACTGCTTCTATATCTTGTTTAAAGTTATATTCTCTATTATTTTCATATCCTATTTGATGTCCACCTAGCCATATTATTTCAGCTTTATCTACTATAGTTGGTTCTTTAATTATAGCTAAAGCAATATTAGTTATTGCACCTATTGCTAGAATATATGTTTTTTCATTGTTTTTTACAATTTCAACAATCTTATTAACAGCATCATTATCTTGAGCGTATCCGTTTTGAATATAATCCATAGATCCTTTATAAACTTTACTTGAATCAACACCGAAATAGTCACATATTTTTTTTGCTTCTTTATAGCTTAAATCTTGACCGTCAGGTACTGATACAAAATGTTTATGATGTGAATAAGGAGCAATAGTTATTGCTTCTATATTAAATAAATCTTGATGTTTAATTAAATATGTTAATGCAAATTGATCGTCACATTCATTATATGTATCTGTATCTAATATTATATTAATTTTATCTCTAATAATATTCACGTTTTATCTCCTTTCAAGTATTGTGACACTCTCACAATGGGTTGTTTCAGTGTCAGTGCTAAGTCATTTCTATATGTTGTTATCTTTTAACCAATTTATGATTTCTTTAAATACAGGATCATCTTCGAACTTACTTCTATCAAATTCAATCCATGCATTTGAAATACTACTTTCACTATCTAATACTTTCTTAACACTAGGTAAATCAATAATTGGATTATTAGGTTGATTATTTAAATTAAAACATCCTTCTTGATCGTATAACTTCATTTGAACATCACATTCTAATTTATCACAGTGATATGCAAATATAGCCTCTTCTGTTTTTCTTTCGTTGTATTCATCTAATAAATTAGATATTTCTTCCTTTCCAATTAAGTCTTTAAGGATTAAATCTGTAGCATTCTTTCCTTTTTCTAATTTATCTTCTTTAGTTGTTTCATAGAATGCTAAATCACCTATTTCTATTTCTTCTAATTCGTGAATAGCTAGCATATAGATTACTTTATTTAAATCTAGTTTATATCCAAATTGATAATAGATAGAAATTGCTAACATTTGTACACCATATATATGCTCAGCAACACTTTCTATTCTTTTTCTATTTGCATTCCATGTAAGTGGCCCTTTTCTTATTGTATCTTTTAATTTGCTACATAATGCATAAAATGACATTATATCTTTTATTTTTTTATCCATTATTTTACCTTCTTTCTAATTTACAGACACTCTCACAATGGGTTGTATCAGTGTCGGTGCTAACTCATTTTTCAATTTCAAACCTCGCTCTGATGTGATCTCTTCCTCGTTTTTGTAATTTATTGTTTTCATCAATCACACAACATGATAATTTTGAATGTTAAAAAATCAAGTGTTGGAAAATATTCCTTTGTTTCACTATTAACTATATTACTATTATTTAGTATTTTTTCTATAGTAATATTGCTTCTTACAGTATAATTTAACTTAGTTTTACAAATAAATCTTATCATATATTTCTCAATTTTACCATTCTCAAATCCTCCAATGATACAGTAATAAACTAAAACTTTAAATACCTCATCATCAAAATTATTGTGAATATTATGTTTTTTTATCATTAGAAGCTTATATTGTTCAATTTTATGCTTTATGTCATTAATTTGGCCATACCCTGTTTTGTAGAGGCTATTAATGTTAGTACTTACGATGAATTAAAAGATCCTGTTTCAAATCATAAAGAAATATTAAAGTATTGTCATGTAGGGATAAAATAATGTCAAGAAATAAAGCATCAAGAAAAAATAAAGCAACTACAATTACTCCTCTGAAGGAAACTAATTTAGTATTCAAAAAAAGAACATAGAAGTATGTTCTATATTGGCGTGTCTAAATTTTGAATTTTAATTTTTTTTTCAGTAAAATTATTTTTAATTTTATTATTGTATGAAAATAAATAAAAAAACTAAACTCAAATGATTCAAATATTGACATTTTAATAAAAAAACGGTATAATAATGCCCAAAAAAAGAAGATAGTGCCTATTATAAGAAATAAACAATAGGCAAATTAATAAGGGGGAGTTAGCATGGAAATAAACAATGCTGGTGAAACACTTCAGATTGAAGAAAAAAAAATAATAGCAGATAATGCTGTAATGGAATATGCATTCGCAGCCATCAAAGAATGTATTAGAGTTGATGAAACTAAAGAGCCATATAGTATCTGTGTAAGTTTATTAGATGCATGCGATTATGAAGAATTTAGAGGTGGTTTTATAAATCACTTCAGATGTATTTATGGGGATGGACCTGTACACACACCAGATTCAGATATGAACTATAGGTGTCAACGACTTTACGCTATTGACAATAATACTTGCCTTTTATCCGAATTAATGTTTAAAGATTACTCACCTTCAGCTAATGCCGTAGTAAAATTAACAATATATAAATCAACAAAGCCACTAGAATTATTAGTAAGTAAACTAGAAAATGAACAATACAGAGTTTGCATTAAGGGAGAAGATACGATATCTGTATTAAGAACTTATAGTGGTGCTCTTTCAGACAATGCTACGGATTTTCCTTCATATGATGGTAAACTATTAGCAGAAGTAGTTAACTGGGATTTTGTAAATTTATCAGTTTTTGATAAAACTAATGTCAAAGTAGAAAGCAATCATAGGTAATACTATTAAAACAAATAATAAACCATTAAAAAGCTAGAAATATCTAGTCTTTTTTATTTGATATTTTTACATTCCTTCCTTTTATTATTAAATAAAAAAAAAGAACTGATAAAATTCAGTTCAATTTTTATTTAAATATGGTTATGGGAAACATGTTCTCATCAAACAAGGTGATTTTTTTTTAGCATTTTTTATGGTTTCTATAAATTAACAAAATCCTTATTTTTCAATGTTTTTTTTGACTTAGCACTGACACGGTTTCAACGTGCCATGCCCTGGGGCGAAGAACATATTGTCTAGGCCTGTACTAGGGCAATGGAACATGTTCTTAAACTCCTAGAACTACACTGGTTCTAGGGTGAAGATAATGTCATAATTGTTGCTATTATTATATATTTATTACTAATATATTTTACAAATTAATATTAACATAAATATTATTAATTATCTATACTGCAATTAGTAACAACATCATTTATTAATTTTTCTCTTTCTATTTTATTTTCTATTTCATTTATTGCAAAACACTTCTTACCTAGATCTTTAAATGATGCCCCACAATGGAATACTCTTTTTCTATCTATAATTATAAATCTATCGTGATATGATTCGTTATTTATAAATTTAATATTATTATATTGTTTTAAATATTTTTTCTTTAAAGTATCATTTATATTCGATGAGATTATTATTATTTTTCTATTAATATTTCTTAATTCATCTAATAATGTCTTTCCCATATAGTTATCTATAATAATTATTTCACCTTCTGACAATTTAAAAATTTCCATTAAAACTGAGTATGCATCATAAATGTCATTTTGAAAGAATATAGAGTTTCATCTATTCTCTTTGTATTGTTATCTACTTTTTCTTCTAAAAGCAAATATTTACGTGGTAATAGTTGATCATTATATTTAATATAATTTCTCATTCTAACAAATGCTCTCATTATATCAATACTTACTGTAGCAGCTACATCTGTTCTTATTACTGTTGCAAGCATTGCTACTCCTTGTTCGGTAAAGACATATGGCATTTTTCTAACACCACCATGTTCATTTAAATTTGCGGCCCCAATTTGGGACTTCAAGTTTAGGTATTCATTTTCATTTAATTGAAAATAGAAATCATTAGGAAATCTATTTTGATTTCTTTTTACTGCTTGATTAATCGTTTTAGTACCATTTGCACATTGATATTGTTTTGCTAAATCAGAATCCAACATCACCTCCACTCCTCTAATATTATAAATTTTACTTTCGATATCTTTTATTTCTGCCATTTCATTCATAATAAAACCTCCTTCTTTAGAATAAAAAAAGGATATCCCTTTCATCCTATTAAAAGGGATATCCCGCAGTATGCAATAATTCTTCCTTGCCTTAAAGAATTAGAACCTTAGCGTCCAAATTGTCATATTAACTCATGGCAAGATAATTAATACACTTTCAACTTATCATATTTATTATGATAAATCAATCGAACATAGTTATTTTTATTAATTTAACTATTTGTAATATCTTAATTTCCAAATTGTTTATTTTTCGTTAATTTTTGTTAAGACTTTCTTATGCCAACATTTTTTGTTACAATTTGGACATTTCATTTTCCATGTTCCACCTTTAGTTATTCCACTCACACCAAAAAACATTTGACTAAAAGTAGGAATATATTGATGCTTACAATCTTGACATTCATAATATCCTGTTTTTTGTAGGTTTTTAAGATTAAAAACCCCAAATAAAAGTAACATTACTAAAGCAAGCACAATAATTATATTTCTAATTATCATAGGAATTTCAATAAATATTGCTGCAAGAACTACTAATACATATATAATAAAACCTAGAAATGTTATAATTCTATTTAAAATAAGAATTTTCTTGTTTTGGCTTTCTATTTCACGCCTCATCTCTAAAAGATTTTCCTCTGCATGTTCATTATAAGATTCTTTTATAATTTTCTTTGCTGATAATAGTTCATTGACATTAATATCAAGTAACTTACATAACTCTAACATAATTCCAGCATCAGGCATAGATCTTCCGTTTTCCCAATGTGAAATTGCTCTATCAGTAATATTTAGTTTATTAGCTAATTCTTGTTGAGTCATATTTTTTTCTTTTCTTACCCTAGCAATAAATTTCCCTATTTTTTCTTGATTCATAATTATACCTCCTCTATTCAAATTTATTATATTATAAGAATTACGAATTGTACCCACAGTGTTAGTAGAGTTTTAAATAATTATACTATACTCTATCATATGAGCATGTTTTTCAAATTAATTATGACCTATTCCCTATAACATAGTTAGATACTAAAAAATCCCTTTTTTTAGTTATTTTTAGCAAAAAAGGGATTATAAATATTTTTAAATAATATAACTTTTCTTTATTTTTCAATGTTTTTACGACATAGTACTGATACGGTCTCAACGTGGCTAGACCATGGGTTTTTGCATGGATATTACCCACAAACTACCGACCTTGTCTATTGGTTTTTGCATAGTTAAAAATCCAATTCCTTAATTATTCTTATACTCTCCTACTCCCCAAAACGATTCATTTTCAACAGGGAAAGTAGAATAAAAATCCTCTCTAATCTTTTTAAAGTAACCTAATTTTTTCTTATCGATTATAAGAGAGCAAATATCTGGAATATATATGCCAATCTCATCATCTAATTCTTTTGAAATTATTCTTAAATTCTTATTTTGAGAATCAATAAAGAACTTTATATAATAATTTTCTTTAACCATATCTTCATTATATAACTTAGTAAATCTTACAACTGATTCTTTACTAAATATATATTTTTGTTTTTCTTTATCATATTCTAATGGAAACCACTCATATTTCTCTTGATATGTTTGAATATCAATTAAATCACCATTAGCATATTTTTCTAATAATTCATTACTAAGATTATTAATTACTTTTATGTAATTGTCGTCTTGATAGTATTTACTCATTAATTCTTTATTATTCATCGTATTTATCTCCTCTCAAGTACTGTGATTGATTCGCAATGGGTTGTACTTGTACGATCGCCTTGTCCGAATAATAGTGTTCTTGTACGATGACATAGTGATAACACATGTTCTACCTAGGGTAGTTCTTGTACGATTGCTATGTCATTTTTTAATTACATATATATGGCTCTACTTTAATTATAATACACACATTCAGCACAACTCATATACAGAAATAAGTTATATGATTTTTTCTTTTTTAAGATAATCCTCAAGTATTTTAATGTTATCATTAATATTATCCTTATCTTCCGGATTTTCTACTGAAGAATAGATTATAGTAATTAATAAGTTATTATACTTAATAACATAATATTTGTTGAAATCAATCACTTTATGTACATATTCCTTTACGTAACCATTAGTAGTTTTATAATCGTTAGAAAATTTATAATCAACTTTTTCTACATATTTACATTCATTCATATAATCATCATCAATGTTATTATTTCCATTTTCATATTCATATATACGAATAGTAAAACCATAATTACTAAAAAAAACTCCATCCTTATAATTCTTTTTTACATCAGTATTATTATGTTTAAAATTATTCCAACTATATTCATCATCATTATCATATAATTTAATAATATTATATAGGAGTTTTTCACAATCATTCTTATTTTTGTCTGGATATATTTCTTTAGCTGTATATTTATATTTATTATTATCATTTCTTTCAAACAAATATTTTTTATCGTTCACTTTGACAATATTACCTTGATATTCAATAGATAACTTTTCATTCCCATTAGCATCATAATAAATATATTTATCAGGCCATAAACTAGATGATTTATTACTATTACCATATTCACCATACAATCCATTTAAAATAAAATCATTATTTCTTCTTCCTTTGATATACAAATCATTTATATCCACGTTAACTATTTTAGATAAATCTTGATATTTAACAACAATATTTGATTTATACATAAATAATATAAAACATGTGATTAGGAAAACTCCTCCTATTAATAAATATTTAATTTTTTTGTTGCTATTTTCTAAATTATTCATTTTAATCACTCCTTTATTTTCTTTCTAATATACAGACACTTTCACAATGGCTAGACCATGGGTTTTTGCGTAGTCATTTTTTATATGACCGTGGGTCTTTGCATGCATATTACCAACAAACTATCAACCTTGTCTATTGGTTTTTGCTATGTCATTATTTCTTTTTAACTATCCAAACCCATTTTTCCTTTAAAGATAATTTTTTAAATTCATATCCATAATCTGGTAATTCTTTTTTGAATGATAAAAATGCATGATCAAATGGGAATCCAGTTATTTTAGCAACTTCATCAAAGGATAGTTTGTATTCTTCTTTATTGTTATCTTTTACATAATTCCACAATGGTTCATATTTACTCATAAATTATCTCCTCTCAAGAACCGTGATACTTTTGCAATGGCTAGGCCGTGGGTTTTTGCGTAGTCATTTTTTATATGACCGTGGGTCTTTGCATGGATATTACCCACAAACTACCAACCTTGTCTGTGGGATATTTGCTATGTCATTATTTCTTTTTAATTGGATGTCTTATTACAGTCTTTAATTTGTTTTCATTACATTTTCTTGGATCACTTAAATATATTTCATGATGAAATCTTTTATCTGTTATATCTAAAACATAACCATTTTCTTCCATATATTTATGCATTAGTTCAACCGTAGCAGGTTCATTATCATATGAACCTACATGTATACATTGAACACATATTCCTTCATCATAAGTTAAGAATTCTACTTTAGAAAAATCTTGTTTTTTCTTTTTTGTAGCTTCTTCGATTGCCCAATCAAAATCTTTTTTAGTTACAAAATCTGGTAATCGAATGATTGAAATAAAATTCAATTCTTCTTTTTGATTGTAATGTATGTAATAGAACTTATAACTAACATAAATATTATTATAATATAAATTCCTGTTCCAGTATTTGGATTTATTATATTACTACTATTAGTTGGTATTAATTTATATTTAGGTTTTATTAATACATCAGTATCAGGCATAACAAATTCATATTCATTTATATTATTAGTTTTCTTGTAATCTATTTTATTATTTTCTTCATCAATAATATCGATATCTTCTACTTCATAACCATCTTCTGGTTCTACTTTAAATCTTACTGTATCTTCATATACTACTGCTCTAGAATCATTTACTTCTATAACGAATTCTTTAGTATTTTTATTATCTTCTACATTAACTGCATTCTTTACTCTTTCATAGGTTGGAATAATAGTTACATCTTTTGCAGGCATAGTAAATGTATAATTCTTATTATCTGTAGTAGTATACTCTACTTCATTGTTATCTTCATCAACAATTCTTAGACTAGTTAACTTATGCCCCTTAATTGGAGTAACTTTAAAGTTTACCGTCTCTCCTTCAGGTACTTGTGATATATCATCTATTTCTACAGTTAAATCTTCTGTTTCGTTGTTTATTTCAACGTTAATAGCATAGTTTTTGTACATTTCTGCAATATAAGGATTTTCAGTACTTCCATCACCTGACTTATATATAGTGTTTGATTTTAATGCAATAACGGGTCTTAAAGCGTTTTTACTTACTCCCGAATTTGTAGCAATTCCACCAGAATAATTTGAAACATAATAGAAAGTATTATTACTATTTTCATAATAATAATCAGGGGTTAACAACCAATAATTAGTTGGCGCATACTTTATTTTTGAAATATTCATTATATTTGCTTCTTCTGCTGATAGAAGTGCAATAGGATATTCTAATTTTGCTTTAGGATTACTCATACTATATTGATCTGTTTCATTTGTACACTTTATATTGTTTGATATTTTTAAATTACCTCTTCCAAAATAAAGCATTTTATTAATATCTCCACCATTTTGCCAACCATTATAAGATTTAATCTCCTTTGATTGACAATAAACTGTGTCATCTATTAAGGAACTATATTCAGTTAAATATTTTTTGTACCATGCATCTAAACCGTTTTTTATAGTTGAACTATTCTTGTTCACATCATCATTATATAGCATTTCGTTTAAGGCATCATTTACGCTTGCTCCACTTTCTAATTCTATATATCTATATCTATCTTCCCAAAAATAATCATGGAAAAAAACATAATTTAATTTTTCACATTCTAAAGATTTACTAAAGCAAGTGTAATGATGATTCTGTAATTTATTTATATTTTCTGACTTATGAATATCCCAAAATGTTGTGATATTCCCACTTAGTTTATAGTGCCCATTTTCATATATAAAATCATCAGCATAAGTTATCATTCCACTATCTGAAGATAAATAAGTAAAATTAGTTGAATTTGATACATCTATGTACCATATTTCATTACATGTATTATTTATTGCATCTTTACATGCATAATTTTTTAATTTCCTATAATAAGCTGGCCAATCTTTTAATTCAAAAGTTGTTGGGTTTTCTATAGTATAAGTTCCATCATTATTTTCTATATATGAATCACCATATGTTAATGTATAATTATAATAGTCGATATCATTTCCTTTTGATAATATAATAAAATCATAATATGATGAATCGGAGTTATCTGGATTTGAAATATAATATGCATATGATGATTTAATATTTTCACTATATGATTCTAGAGTATATCTACCATTCATATTTTTATAATCTTCTTCTGTTATTTGATAAGGATTGATAAGATAATATTTTTGGTTTTCACTATCCCAACCAATTGAATCAGCATACCAATAATTATTATTATATTTACGTGAACTGACTATATTAGAAATTTTATTGGAATTTTTTTTTACTCTTGGTTTATAAGTTTTATTATACATATATCCTGAATTAGCCAATGAATTACCATTAGTGAATGGAATTACCCCATAATTTGCAATATTTGAGTTCTTAGAAAGAGTTAACACATTATAATTATTAGCATCATTAATAGATTCTACATAATATAATGTTTCACATTTTTCATCTGTACTGCTTTTTTTACATGTATAATCTCCTACTTTAATTTTTCCTGTTGACAATGATCCTGTAATTGTAAAATTATTTTCTTCAGGATTAAAATAATAATCTGTTCCATAGTAAAATGAGTCATCTAATGTTGTTGTTATATAGTCACTATATCCAACATGATTGCCTCTTGTAGTCAAGCATTTTCCATCTTCTGTTTCTCCATTGTATATTAATTTTACTCCGCCTGTATCAGTAGTTCTTATCATTTGCCAACAGTGATTTGCAAATATCACATTGTTTTTTTCTAATACTTGATTTCCTTCATTAACATCATCTGCATACCAATGATATATTTTTCTTGATGGTTCTTCTGTAAATGAATCATGATGTTCTCCTGTATATTCGCGCGCTAATCCTCCGTTTTCTGCTTCATCTTTTAAGACATCATAAAGATATCTAGTTTCTGCATTAACATATAAAGGTATAAACATAATCAGCAAGAGAATTGGTACTAATAATTTCTTCATACTTTACACATCCTATTCTTTATCTATTCTACTTTAATTATATATATTTGTATATGGAAATCAACTTTTTTGATACTAAATATACTTTAATAAGTGTATAGTAATTGATCGGAAGTTACTATTTTACGAACTCCTTTGCTTCGGACCAGTGTGATCTGAAGTTAAAAAAGATGGTATTCGGAAACATATTATGCAAGTACCACCTTATTTATTTTTGAGTTATAATTCTATAAAAATTGCTATTTTTTTTGTTATTTTACCTTGCTTTCTTAAACTGTTCGCCATGTCATTTTTCGTTGATATATAAAGTTTTACTTCAATTCTAGTACACAGACACATTCAACATGCCATGTCCTGGGGCGAAGAACATATGCTCTAGGGCTGTACTAGGGCAATAGAACATATTCTTAAACTCCTAGAACTACACTGGTTCTAGGGTGTAGATTATGTCATATATGTTGTTTTTATTTATAATTAAATTCTTCTTTCATCATTTGATATATTTTTATTCTTTCTTCCTTTGTAAATATATCTTTTTGACTTTTAAACTTGCTTAAAGACCATTTCCAAAAATTATATCCAAAATGTTTATCTTTATAAATCTTATTAAATATTTTTAATTCATTTTTATATCTAGGTATAAAATGAAAATGTACATGTGGTTTTTCATTATCTCTATAAGCATTATTCATTAAACATGCAAAGTTAAACATAGTAGCATTAAATATTTTTTTGCATACTCTTTCCAATTCTTTTTCTAATTTTCCCAATTCTTTCCAGTCTTCATCAGTTAATTCACTTAAGCGTTCTTTATCACAAGATATAATACAGTCACCAACAAATTCTTGGCACCAATCTACAAATACAATAGTCCAATTATTACCTTCATATATATTCATATCCTACTTCCTTTCTAAAACTGAGATGGATTCGCAATG
>CACZGA010000056.1 GCA_902780585.1 uncultured Erysipelotrichaceae bacterium
TGGATCAAGTCCACAAAAAGCATTTAATTGTTTGATATTTTCAAACCTATTAATATCACCAAGCTCAGCAATAATTTGAGCAGTAGAAGTTTCACCAACACCATAAATAGAATTAATAATATTAAAATATGGAGTTTGTTTAGCAAGTTTAACTATATCTTGTTTAACATCATTTAATTTTGAACCATTATAAGAAATAACATCTACAATATTGATTAAATTATTGACTTCACAAGAATCAACATCGATTCCGGGGTATGAATTATTTGCGAGTTCTTTAATCTTTTTGGCCTTAGATAAGCATTTATTATATGAGCAACCATTTTTAGAACTTTTATAAAGATTATTAGCTAGAGCATCAATTCTTTTTTCTTTAATAATGTCAGCATGTGGGAATTCTTTAATAAAATTAAGTGAAGTTTTTCCAAAAATATCATTAGCAGTAAAACATTTTATATATTCAGGAAAAGTTAGATCTAACAAGAGATTCAGTTAAATGCTTTTCTTGTCTGGATAATTCAATCATACTTGAATAAATGTCATTCATATTCTTAGTATGAATTTTAACAGTATTTTTAAAGAATAAATCAGCTAAATTATAACAATCTTCAATATCAGTTTTAGTTTTTCTTAAATTTCTGGTATTATTCTTACCTAATATTGGATTAATTACTTGAACATTATAATTATTATTAGTAAAAAATCTTTGAATAGGTAAATGATAAGTAGAAGTTGATTCCATGAATATAGTTAAATCATCCAGTTTATAATTATCTATTTTGTTTTTTAATAAATTAAATTCACTTAAACAATGATTAACTTCATAAGGTTCAATTAAAACTTCACCATGTTCAGTAATTAGTAATACCTCACTTTTTCCATTAGCTACATCAATACTCAATACACTTTTCATATTTACTCCTTTCCAATTTTAAGTTCTCTTAGATTTCTTATTATTTCATCACGCACATATAAGTTATTATCTTCACAATCTAAAACTAAATTAATAAAAAAATAAGAGAATAGTCTGTCATAAGAATGGATTCAAAGACCCTTGATATAATCTGACTTGACTCTTAAAATAAATTTACCTAAAACTAGGTGAAAAATATTATATAGTAAATTGAATTAAAAGTCTCATCAATTTACTAAGTTCATGTTGGGGTGATTAATATGCCATCTTTTGCAATACATGCTATATGTGGAAATGAAATATTAAAAGAAATGAATCTTAGTGAAAATGCTAAGAAGAGTTTTATAATTGCTAATATTATTCCTGATGTTAGTAGAGTAACAGGATTTAAAAAGAAGGATGCAAAAGAAAAAAGAAAATCTATTCAAGATAATAAAACATCTACTCATTTTAGAACTGATCATAATGCGATATTATTATATCCTAATTTAGATATGTTTTTAGAAAAATATTCTGGAAATGTAAAAAGTAGTATCACAAGTTTTGCATATTTCTTTCATCTTTATACTGATTATTATTTCTTTAGAAAGTTTTTAACAAGTGTTTTGTCTTTTTATGATGAAGATATGCAAAAAACTAAAAATAAAAATGATGTAAAATTTGTAAAAGTAAATAGAACAGGAGAAATAATAGAATATAGTAAAGTCGTTAGTAAAGATAATGATTATAGTATTTATAGAGATTATTCTATTTTAAATAATTATTTATTAAACAAGTATGAATTAAAAATTGATTATGATGATTTATTTGAATATATTGATCAAGGAAAATTTCATATAGATATAGAAGAAACAAAATCAATATATGCTTATTATGCAGTTTTTAAAATGAAAAAATATTTACAAGATGAAAAAGTGAAAAATTCTGATTTAAGGATTATAGCACCTGAAGAATTAGATAAATTTATTAAAGATGTTGTTAAATCATTTAAAAAGAATTATGGTTATTTTATTAATTCATACTTGAAATAGTATTTGATTGGTGGTTCGATGGAAAAAGAAGAGTATAATATAAAAAAATAAAAAGTATACTATTAATTTTAACAGTATTTCTACTTGTAGGATGTGGAAAAAAGTAAAGAAGTTGTTTTATGTAAAAAAATATCCTATTATTAGTGAATATAATGATTCAAAAATAACACTCGTTGAACTTGCAGAACGTCTAGAAAAAGAATCTAGTAAATATTGTAATGGTGACGATAAATATATTTGTCGTGAATCTACAAATAACTTAATTCATTAAATAAAAAAGAAAAATAATAATTAATGACAATTATAAATAATTGTTTTATAATTAATTTAGAAATATTTAAAAATAGGAGAGTGTTTATGAAAAAATTATTAGTGTATTCTTTATTACTAATCTCATTAGTGTTTTTACCATCGAATGTATTTGCTAAATCTTATGATTTAAAAGATATTAACGTAACAGTAGATGATTCAACTTGGTATGTATTTACAAGAGATAATCTTGAAAATAATGCTGAACTTGCTGAATTAGGAATAACACCTGAATATCTTAAAAATGTAATGACTACCAATGATATTTATTTGGATGCCTGTTTATTTGATACAAATGAACCAGCCAATACAGTTGAATTATTTGTTGTTATAAAAAAAGTAGATGATGTTAGTAATCTACATACATATAGTGACAGTGAAATAGAGGAATTAGGAGAAGCATTAAAAAAGAAAGTTAATGCAAAGGACTATAACATTTATACCGTAGATAAATACAAATATGTACATGTTAATTATTATGATCCAACTACAACATATAATATAGATGAATACTATACAGTAATTAATGGCAATGGTTATACAATTATGGCTCAAAAAACAAATCAATTTTCTAGTTTAGAATTAACTAATGTCAAAAATGTTGTTGATACAGCAAAATTTAAATACAATGCATCTTATGAAAAACCTCCTGTTTCAAGTAAAGGTGGAATTAATATTTGGCAAAGAACCTTAATTGGAGCAATAACTGGAGGTGTTATTGGTGGACTAAGCGTATTATTTAATAAGAAAAAGAAAAAAGATAAAAACGCTGTTAATGTAAATTCTACACCTTCACCAACATCAACAGTTACCTATCAAAATAACACCGAAGGAATTCAAAACACCACTGAAGAAACTCCAAACGATAATAAAGAAGAAATGGCTTCGGGTTTTCAAAATAACACAAAAGAAGAAACTGTTCCAGGATTTCAAAACGACACTGAATATGACCCAGTCCCTGAAACAAAAAATCAATAAAGAAAAAAACTAACTATTGTATGAAGTAGTTAGTTTTTTTATAATTCTTCCATTATACTTTTCATTAAAAACTTGGCACCATCTGTAACAATATCTGATTTAATAGCATCTTCATATTTAAAAAACTCATAACCAAGACACTTTTCTGGTTCCATAACTTTTATTTCACCACTTAAGTATCTGCCAAGATATACAATAAAAACCCAGTTAATATCATTTTTAAAGCAATGATAAATCCCAACAGAGTCCCCTATATCAATAACAGCTTCATCTCCAACTTCTTCTTGTAATTCCCGTATAACGGCACTTTTATAAGATGTATCGGTGTCATCAAACTTACCACCAACATCTTCGAATAATCCATTTTCATCCCGTGACTTAGAGCCCCTTTGTTGTAGTAGTATATCACCATTATCGTTTTTAATATGAACAATAACCCCAATTTTTCTATTTGGATAATCATAATTTTTTATATCTTCACTTGTTGCCTCGTGATTAAGCTTAAAAAAATCCATTGTTAATCCTCCTAAAAATATTATTTTTCTTCTCTCATTGTATGATCTTCAAATACATAATGTTTATTACAAAGCCTTTTTATTATATCTCTATGTGTTACGATAATATATGTTTTATCTTTTAAATATTTATCAATCATATTAACAATCTTTTCTTCTGATTCTAAATCTAAATTGGAAGTAGGTTCATCAAAGAAATAAACATCTTTATCTATTAATATCCCTCTAATAATATTTAGTCTTTGTCTTTGGCCTGCTGAAAGTTTAACCCCTTTTTCTCCAACAACTTCATCAAGACCTTTCTCCAAATTATTATACCATTCCATTAAACCAGCGTCACTAAACATTTCAAGAATTTTTTTAGTATCAATATTTTTACCTAAAGTTAGATTATCTTTAATAGTCATATCAAATAACTCAACATCTTGTGAAATATAAACAACATCTAGCTTTTTATTCTTAACAACTTTATCATCAAAAAGTAATTCTCCACTTTTTAAATGATAAGTACCTGCTAATATATTTAATATAGTGGTTTTTCCTTGGCCAGACTCACCCATAATACTAATCTTATTACCTTTTTTAATACTAAAACTAGGTATCTTAATTTCTTTACTTCTGTCTTTATAAGAAAATACCCCATCAACAATTTTTATCTCATTCCATCTGTTAGTTGAAGCATATGTATCTCCTGTACCAATTATATTATCTAATTGTTTTTTATTAATTTGAAAACTAAATATATTTTCTATTTTTTTAGAACAAGTTCCTAAGTTATCTGCAACTCTTCCTATTACACTAATATAAAAAACTAAATAGGGTAGAGCATCTTCTCCTTGTTTTAGCAACAACAAACAAAATATAATAACAATAATATATACAAGATAAGTAAAAGTATTAAATACTACATGTATATTAGCTGTTTTATTCTCATTTATTTGTAATTCAGTTAAGAAAACTTCTTCTTTTTCAATTAATTTATTATTAGAAAACTTTTCAGCATTTAATTTAATAACCGTGGAAATGTTTTGAATAAAATCTATTAATGTTCCATTATAATTAGCTCTTGCCTCAATCATATTTTTTCTAGCTTTTTGTCTTTTTCTTTGCATAAAATAACGTACTATAAAAGCTATTATGAAAATAGATGTACATATTAAACCTAAGACTATAGATTGCTTACAAGACATATAAATGAATGATATTAAACCTATAAAAAGAGGAATAAAATCATACAAAATATTTTCTATAATAACTGCATAATCTTGTGAAGTCTTTTCTATTGAGCTTTGTATATAACCAGAATGATACTTAGTTAAATTCTTTGGATCAAGTGTCTGTAACTTCCTATAAAAATAGTTCTTGGCATCATATTCTATTTTAAATATAAACATTCTCGCAAAGTGAATAAATAACCATTTAAAAATAATAGATATTATATAAATAATAATCAAAGTAATAAGTAAACTATACAATTTTGAAATTGTTAAGGGACTAGTAGCATAATAAGAAAAGCAAAAAGAAGTTGCATAAGCTAAAATACTTTGAATAACACTTAAAGTAAAAACTAAAAACATTCTTTTTTTATCCACAAATTTAAACATATCTTTCAAATCAAACATCTCCCTTTTTATTATTAAATAATTTATACGCTATAGTTGCGAATAATAATTCGTATACCGCATCACACATCTGTCCTATTATTGTACAATAAGGAGTATGCATCAAAGATACAATTGTTCTTATAATAAAACCTATAATCATTTGTTTAGTAGTTTTAGCTGCTGAATACTCTATTTCTAAATAACATATTTTAATAGTTGTAAATGGGACCGTAATAAAATCAGCAATATGTAATGATAGAAATATACTAACTATAAATAAATTAGGATTATAAATAGGGTATAGTATTATTCCCATTAATAATATTGAGGTAATTAATAAAAAGATGTAGTACAAGGCATTTTTAAAATGATAATTATAATCAAAATTTCTTTTTACTATATCTATCTTAGCAGCAGTTTTAATAGCTGCAGCCATATCCCATTGAATATCAGTAATTAAAGTTGCAAAAGTAATTGCTACAATATATTTATCACCATAGGCAAAAGAATTACTAAATCCTAATAAATAAATAATAAAAAACATAATTTGCATAGAACAAGATACAGAATCATATTTAAAACAATTTTTAAGATTAAGTTTCCAATCTATTTTAGCAATATTTTTATAAAGTAATATAATATCAAATATAGTTAATAAAGATAGTGTCAAAATAGAAATAATTACCTGATTCTTTGTAATAAGAGACGTTCCAACTAAACCAATAAAATTTAAACTATTAAATATTATTGAATATTTATTAGCTTTCTTATTAAATTCTAAATAATATAGTTTTGTTAAAACTAAATGTAAAATTGTTTGTAAGAATATTTGACCAATAGAATATAAACAAAAAATATAAAAAATCTTTTTCTTCATATTCATAAATCCTATAAATGAATTACAATTTAAAGCAATTAAACCATATAAAATAAAACTGATTATAATTCCATATATAATACCATTATCAGCACTATTCTTATTATTATCTCTAATACTACATACATTAGCCCCTACACCAAATATTGAAAGAATAATACCCATAAGACATTGAATAGGATAGGTTAGAGTAAAAGTATTAGTTAATTCTTTATTAATTATTATCCCAATAAAAAACCACGCTACAATAGGTGTAAAAGAAGTAATAAAAATATCAAAACCAATTCTTAATAATCTCTTCATAGGGACCCCTTTTTATAAATCATTTCAATTATACCATATTATAACATATAAAAAAGATGATTAAAAAAATCATCTTATCTAGTATCTTATAATTTTAATCTTGGCCCCATTATTTTTTCTTGTATCAATTATAAAATCAGAACTAGATAGCATCTCTTCAGGTTTAGCACTATACCAATCTTCTGGTAAACCATATAATAATATATTTTTAAGAAAAAAAGAACTAAAAAGTTCTAATCATCAATAATAACAATGTAGTCACAATTAATTAACTAAAATTATTATCACTAGTTATAACACTATTCTTTAATATAAAACAATTTATAATTATTTTGTGCCTTGCTTAGTTTTGTTATCATGTGGATTCAAATTTTCTAAAATTAGTTCATAGGATTTTGCTAAATCATCACGTCCTACAGTCTGGGCATATCCAAGTAAAATATTTATAGAATTAATATTTCCATCAACACACCTTTGGTGGCTTTTTCGCATTTCTTCAAGGCGTTGTTTTTCATTGGGATTGCTACAACGTGTTGCTACTAAATGATAATAATTTGGATTTAATAATCTTAAAACTGGACTACCATGCAATATCGGTCCGACAAAGCCAAGTTGCTCCGCAACAGTTAAAAGGTCATTTGCTCCTTGGTTATTCAATCTTACTAACTTAGCCAACGCTTGTTCATCACCTTGCTCAGTCAATTTTAGTTTAGCCAAATTTTGAACATCAACAGCATGTATAATAAGAATTGGACATCCCATTATTGTTTCGTCAAATATTGTATCACAAACTGCCTTAAATAAAGCTCTCTTCTCACCGATACTTGCTGATGTAGGGAAGTTCATACCTTTTATTGTAATATCTGCTTTACCACGTTCCAAATAAGCTGTAGCTTTAGCTATCGGTGTATTATTATCACTAATAACTGAAAATGTAATATTAGTCTTAGGATTTTTTGCTTCCTCAGTCACTTCATAAAAACATTCATCAGTTGGATAATACGACGCGCAATTCACATCTAAAACATCACTAAGTTTTCTATCTCCATTAACCTCAATTCTCATAATATTGTTCCTCCTTTTTACTAGGCGTTATTATATCATAATACAGCAAATAACTCAACCTTTTATTAATAATAAAGAGAAAAAACTAATAATCAATTATTAATTAGTATTTATGATATATTTACCTCTTTCGCAATACCTTCAACTATTTCTACATTAGGTAATTTTAAAAATAGTTCTACTGGTAATGATATTTTAGCATTTACAAAACCCCCACCAATTATTATTTGTTTTTGTTCCTTTATTAATGGATCTACTAATATCATCCAATCACTAGGTAAACCAATAGGGGTAATACTACCATATTCCATTTGCGTTTTTTCTAAAACATAATCTAGAGAAGCAACAGACACAACTCTAGAATTAGTATACTTTCTCACAACACTACCCATATTATATTTATATCCAATAGGAACAACTAAAGCGCAGTATTTAACTATCTCATTTCTTCTACATTCAACAATTAAGCAGTTAAATCCTAAACTCTTATCAATACTATATTCTTCACAAAGCCTGTTTCCATCTGCAAAATCAGGATTAATTTGAGAAACCATAAATTGTTTTTTCACATCTAAATTATCATACCCATTAACAAAATCATAAATACATTTTGGAACCATATTAGGATTATCAATAATAGGTTTAAAGTCAAGTTTACCTATAGTCATTTTTTCACCTCAATCTATAATATTTTCTTTGTCATCTAATATTACCATATCTCCTAAAAAATATTAAACATTAATTATATCTTTTTGTAATAATCATATTATTACCTCTAAATCAATTATACTATATTAATAATTAATTTACATAGAACATTATAAAAAACACTTTAATAAGTTACATTTATGATATACTTACTATAGAGGTGATGACTATGAGCTTTACATCAGAGATTTACTTATCTAAAAAGCAGGTAACTCAAGAAGAATGGTTTTCATTAATCTATTCTATATCAAAATACAATGGTTTACTAAAAAAATGGAAAATAATAGTCATCAACAACAATAACCAAATAAGATTCTTTGTTAAAACAAATTGTAGTCTACCAGCAACCATAAATAATTTAAATGCTTTTTTATTAAAACCCATTAAGCGTGTAAAAACTCCTAACTATGATTATACTGGTATAGCTTTTCCTAAAGGTAACACAATCGTAGACTTAATTAACTACCATGAAATAAGAAAAAATGGTACTATAAAATA
>CACZGA010000057.1 GCA_902780585.1 uncultured Erysipelotrichaceae bacterium
AATACCCCTCCATAATTGCCTGTATTATAGCATAAAACCTCTTAAATGTCTACAAATAATTACTCTTCTTTATAATCACACGAAGAACATTTTATAACATCTTTCTTTTCAGTTAGCATACTACCACACTCAGGGCACTGCTTAGAGATAGGTTTATCCCAATAAGCAGTTTTACATTTTGGATAATGGTTACAACCATAGAATATTTTCCCTTTTCGCGATTTCTTCTCTACAATTTTTCCATCACAATTAGGACAATTACATATTTCTACTTCTTGTACTTCTTCCTTTTTAATATATTTACATTCAGGGTAATTACTGCAAGCTACAAATTCCCCATACTTACCTTTTCTAACTACTAAAGGATTACCACATTCAGGACAAGACTCCCCAGTCTCTTCAGGAGCTTTCTTTTCCATATCTGTAAAAGCATCTTTTACTCTAGGTTCAAATAAACTCCAAAAATCCTTTAATACTTTAACAGAAGATATTTCGTTATCAGCAATTCTATCTAAATCTGTCTCCATATCTCTAGTATATTCTGTATTAATTAAATCACTAAAGAACTCTTGTAATTTATCAGTTGTTTCAATACCAATCAAAGTAGGTTTAAACTTCTTATCTTCTAAAGTAACATAATCTCTAGATTTAATTGTATCAATAATAGTTGCATAAGTAGAAGGTCTACCAATACCCAACTCTTCCATTTCTTTAATTAGTTTAGCTTCAGAATATCTAGCAGGTGGTTGTGTAAAATGTTGACTAGATTCAACATTAGTAGTAGTACATACCTCTTTTTCTCCAACCTCTGGTAATACCTTATCTTCACTTTCTTCATAATCTTTATATATTTTTAAATAACCATCAAACAATAAAACACTACCTGTAGTTTTAAACTTATAATCATTATTATCAAATATAATAGTAGTCTGATTAACACTTGCATCAGCCATCAAACTAGCTAAAGTTCTCTTATAAATCATGCTATATAATTTAAATTCATCACTAGTAAGATATGGTTTAACCTTTTTTGGTTCTCTTAAAACACTTGTAGGTCTAATTGCCTCATGAGCATCTTGTACATTATTTTTCTTTTTAGATTTTTTCACAGTACCAAGGTACTTTTTACCATATTCTTTTTCAATATACTTAAATGCTGGCTTTACAAAGTCTTCAGATAAACGAATAGAATCCGTTCTCATATAAGTAATTAAACCAACAGTTTCATCTTCTAAGTCAACACCTTCATATAATTTTTGTGCAATACTCATTGTCTTACGAGCCGAAAAGCCTAACTTAGTAGAAGCTTCTTGTTGAAGTGTTGAAGTAATAAAAGGCGCTTTACTTTTCTTAGCTTTTTCTTTTGTCTCAACAGAAACAACTGTATATTTTTCTCCTAAAGCATCTAATACCTTATTAGCTTCTTCCTCACTATGTAATTCAATATCTTGATCCTTATACTTAAATAATTCAGCTTCATAATCAGGAAAAATTGCAATTATCTTCCAATACTCTTCCGGTACAAAAGCCTCAATTTCTCTTTCTCTATCAACTATTAATTTTAAAGCTACACTTTGTACTCTGCCAGCACTCTTAGCCCCTATTTTTCTTTGTAATAATTTACTTAAACGGAATCCAATAATACGATCAAGTATTCGTCTAGTTTCTTGACTTTTAACAAGATTATCATCAATAACAGTCGGATTACCAATAGCTTCTAATACTTTATCATGTGTAATCTCGTTAAATAAAACTCTTTTATAATTATTATCTTTTATACCAAGTGCATCTTTTAAATGCCACGCAATAGCCTCTCCCTCACGATCAGGGTCGCTTGCTAAAAAAACCATGTCACTATCTTTAACATATTTTTTTAATTCTTTAATAACATTACTTTTTCCTTTAATAGGAACATAATTTGGTTTAAAATCATTCTCAACATCAACTCCTAGTCCATAAGAACCAGTAGTTGCTAAATCCCTTATATGTCCTTTTGAAGATACTACTTTATAATCATTCCCTAAATATTTTTCAATTGTTTTACTTTTGCTAGGGCTTTCCACTATAACTAAATTTTTTGCCATTAAACCCACTCCTTAAATTCATACTTATACTAGTTATTTATTTTTTTGTCAACAATACTATTTCATTATTTGTTCCAAATAATCTTTTACAGGGCCATAACTTTTTCTATGTTCAGGAATAATTCCATACTTCTCAATAGCTGCTAAATGAGCCTTGGTAGGATAACCTACATTATTCTTAAAATCATACATTGGATACTTTTTATCAAGCTCATACATCATTCTGTCTCTAGTAACTTTAGCCAAGACTGAGGCTGCACTAATCGTAATAGATTTTAAATCACCTTTTATAATAGGTGTAACCGGAATATCTAAATCAAGTTTCATCGCATCAGTTAATACATGTTCCGGTAATGGATTACATTCATTAATTGCCTTAATCATAGCTTCTTTAGTAGCTTGATAAATATTTATCTCATCAATTCTTTTTTCATCAACAATTCCTATACCATAACTAATAGCTTGTTTCTTAATCTCTTCATAAAAATATTCTCTCTTAGCTTCACTAAGTTTTTTACTATCTGTAAGTCCATCTAAATGAAACTCTTCAGGCAGAATACAACAAGCTGCCACTACCGGACCAACTAAAGGTCCTCTACCAACTTCATCTACTCCACCTATTAAAGTAATACCTTTATTTCTTAATTCTCTTTCATACTGATAATTATCTAAAGATGAAAGATATAATTCTAACTTTTTAATAATTGCCTTATCATTTATATTATTCGCATTTTTTTTACTTTCTAAACAATCTTTTATAGAAGAAAATAAAAAAGAATCAATTTCTTCAGCATCTCCTAAAGTAGAAACCTCATGAACAACAACACCATCAAAAGAAAATAGAACTAAACTATTTACTTCTAAATAATCACAATCTCTTTTTAGCCCATGATAAACAATACTACTATTACCAGTTACCACAAACTGCTTAGGATCTACTGAAATCTTTTTAAGTAATTCTAAGATTTCTCTTTTTTTCATATAGTTCACCAATTTCATTTTTACTTAAAAAAACTAAAAAAGCAAGAAAAAAGAATAATATTAATAATTATTCTACAATTTTACATCCACAATACTCACAAACTATTCTTTCATTAGTAGGCCCACCACAATGAGGACATACAGCTGGTAAATTCTTTTCTTTTATCTTTTGTTCATTCTGTAATCTCATATCTGTAGTAATATTCTCAGCAGCTTGTCCCATTGCTTTACTAATTAAAGAATATCTATAATTAGCAAAAGAAGCAAAACTTATTTTTTTTACTGTAAACTATTTTAATCTATCAAATGTAATTTTACCAAAAGCCCCACTTTTAAAATCATTCATAATTATATCCGATACTTTTTCATAATCAACTATTCCACCTCTACTTAAGGCTCCACGTTTTTTACCAATCATTTCATAAACAATAATCATATCACTAATATCAGTAATATCATAACGTTCTATTAACCTATCAGGATAATACTCAAATAATTTAGAAATTATAAAAAAACATATATCATCTATATTTAATATATCTTCTTTTATTGAAGAAAATGCCGCCAATGTCTTAGCAACTTCTTGATCATCCATCTTAGGCCATAAAATACCAGGTGTATCTAATAATTCAATTTTAGGATTAACTCGTATCCAAGATAGATTCTTAGTAAACCCAGGCGTATTCCCAACCCCAGCAGATTTCTTACCTACTAAACGATTAATCAAGGTGCTTTTCCCAACATTAGGAGCCCCCAAAATAAGTACTCTAGCAGAACGTTCTTTTAAACCCTTCAAAACTCTCTTCTGATTGATTTCATCCATAATATCATTAGTAAGATTTAATAAACCTTGTACATTTCCATTCATCAAGTCAAGAGCAACTACATAGTAGCCATTATCTTTATACCAAGAAAGTATTTTATCAGTTTCAGTTTTATCACATAAATCATACTTTGTAACAACTAATATTCTAGGTTTATTCTGAATCAAATTATCAATATCAATTATTTTAGAAGAAAGTGGCATTCTAGCATCAATAACTTCATAAACAATATCTACTAAATTTAACTGTTCCCCTATTTCTCTTTTAGTCTTAGCCATATGCCCTGGAAACCATTGAATAATTTTTCCATCGCTCATAGAATCACTTCCTAACTGCACTAATTATAACATAAAAGAGTAGATTTCTCTACTCTATCATCTTGAAATACTACTAACAATTTCCATACTATTTTCATGATTAAAATATTCTTCTTTATTATTATAAAAAGAAACACCATAATTATTTTCACTATACATTCCATCTTTATAACTTAAAACAGTCTGTTGAAAGTATTTATCTTTATTTCTTTTATATTCAATCGTATAACCTCTTAAATCATTTTCTAAATAATAAAAAGTATCATAAGAAGGAATAGTAAAATTAGAATAATTTCTCGCAATATAATTTATTTTAATGTCATCACTTTTTGTAAAAATATTTTGTTTAAAATCATAATGATTTTGATAATAATTTATTAAATCAATAGAATCATGTATATTATATTTTTCAAATAAAGTATAAATATTCATCCATGGAAAAAGTGTAATATTTCTTCCGTAATAATCAATGTTGCCGATATCATTTTCTCTTCTCCTATTACAAACAAGTATCATTGCATCAAAGTTATTATTATCTATTAAACCTTTAATATAAGGTTCACAATTATCCATTACAAAATTACTTTTTGCTTTATCTGTAATTAGTTCAAATCCTTCTGGAATATAAATATTTAATTCATCATGCAACACTTTTGTATTTGCTTTATTATTATTTTGTATTTGAATTGTTTCTATATTTTGATTGTATGGAAAAGAATTATCTTCATGAGTTGAATAATCCTTATAATAAAAATATGCAATAAATGCCTTATACAATAAATATAAAACAACCAATATTATAATAAATATAATAAATTTCTTAATTTTTTTATTTCTTTTCTTATTATTATAATCAATCGTACTAACAAAGTTTTCTTCTAATTTTTGCTGATAATTTTCTTCTGTTAGTTTTTCTCCTGATAACAATTCATTAATAGAAATATCTAATTCATTACATAAATCTTGAAACATAGAATAATCAGGTAAACTATTTCCATTTTCCCAACTAGAAATTGTACGATTACTAACACCTAATTTATCGGCTAGTTCAACTTGAGTTAATTCTTTTAGTTTTCTTCTTTCTTGAATAAATTTACCTATCTTTTTTTGATCCATAATAACCTCCGTATAGTAATAGTTTATCAAAAAACAGTATATAAAAACAGGAAGTATCCTTGGAATTCCTATTTTTCTATTAATTTTTCTTCATCTAAATATTGATAATTTAAAGAATTATTCATAGATATAGCATCTAATCCTGTAACTTCTTCATAGAACTCTTTTGTCTTCTTAGCAACACTTCCACCTCTTTTAGCAACTTTTCTATTTTCAGAAAGTCCGATTGGTTTTTCTTTTTGGGCAAGATGTCTTGTTGTCATTTCTCCCAAATCTGATAAAGCGATCTCAATCTCTGTCATATTATCTCTTAAATTTTCTTTTCGAATACCTTTAAACGATTTATATTCTTGTGCACTCATTCCAGACCATTCTTTATATATTTCATTTGTCAAAATACCATATTCAAAATCTTTCGTAATTCCTCCAGATTTCCATATATCAGTTAATTTATTTCTATCTAATATTGCTTTTAATCTAGCTTCAATCCACTTATCATCGTATCCTCTTTTTCTATAATAATCGATTGCTCTTTTAATAGCTTTTTCTGGATCAAAAACTTCATCAATTCTTTCACTTCCCAATTGGGCTAACCACAACTTAAATGGTTCAGCTTTTGGAGAAGGAACTGATTCAATTAATCGAAATATACCTTTAGTATCTAAAACATCTGTTAAGTAATTCTTTCCATCTTTTTTAGACTTCATTTTCAGTTGTCCGATTTTTTCGGACAACTCACTTCCTTCATTTTTTAAATCTCTTTTGATATCATTCCAATACTTTCGTGCTCGTTCTGATTCAGTAAGTGCCCCAATAACATCAACAACACTAAAATAATAATCTTCTTTTTCAGCATCCCAAACACTTCTAATTTCCTTTCCTTCAAAAAGATTTGTAATAGTTGCTAATTTATTGTTCATATAATTCCCCCTTTACAATGATTATCAACTACTTATATTATACTACAATTATTGTTTTATTTCGAACATATTTTCTATATTTATATAATATGTTATAAGTTATGGTGTCAACGACAATATCAGTTGCTCAATTATTAATAAAAAAATACCTATTTTTAGGTATTTTGAACTATTTTTTGCTATTTTTTATAATTTAATTAATAAACTATGCAAGATCTAAATCCTTGCAAGGTCTTGTAAATAAAGGAATTCTATAAAAGTTACTATAAAACAATATCAACCAATTGATATTAGTTTTATTTTCATTCATGAGTATTACCTCCTATTATTTAACATATGTATATTCTAATTTATTTGAGTCATCATAAAAATATAAATATGTTTTATTGTTTTTCTTTTCTATTTTATAATTTGTAATAAATACAGCATGTTTATCATAGCTTAAATATAATCTATTATCTTTTATATAATAATTTACACCTTTTTCAATGTTGCAATTCCATAAACTACATTTTTGTTTATTTGTCCCATTGTTACTATGTGACCAACTAAATAAATTAAATTTGTAATAATCACCTTTATCACTAGTAAACTTCCCAATAAAATTATAATATTTTAAATACCTAACTCCAAGTATTAAAGCAAAAAAGATTATAGTAATTGATATAACTATTAATATTTTTTTAATACTTAACATTTTCATATAATTCACCTCTTTCTTCTCCTGGCTTTAACTAGCCACTCTCACCATATCAATTGGCAATTTTTTATTTAAAATCTCCTATTTTTATATTTTTTCACATAATATGTCGGCATATTACAAGCCAGTACCACAATTCCTCTCAAAAATGAGTATATTTTAACCTATTTTTTCATATTTTTCTGCTTTTTTATTAAAACTTGCAAGATATCAATTATTAAAAACTTCCTTTTTATAAAGGTTTAAGTAATAGTCGCCATAAATACAAGCCAACCAGTTTATATTAGTTTTATTTTCATTCATAAGAATCACTTCCTAACACTTAAATCACTCAAATTATAACATAAAAACGGCAAAGATTGTATAAATCTACCGCTTTTTATATCTATTTTTAGGGTTTGAATAAAACGTTATCAATTATTATATCAACATTATCAGGACATATGGCTAATCGTAATATCAAAATATGGTACTATGAAAGTGTAATTAGTAAATCCATTGATCAGGATTGAACATTACACTCTTTTTTATTAGAATTGTAGTAGGATTGGTTATCGTATCT
>CACZGA010000058.1 GCA_902780585.1 uncultured Erysipelotrichaceae bacterium
AGGATATAATAAAATATAAACCAAACTAATGAAATATCCACTAGTTTACGAATTACATTAATAACATCTGTAAATGTAATAAACATCACGTCATCTCCTTATAATATATTTATATAGTAATAACACACTATACCTATCATAATGATACCATTATAAATAGTTTTTATCAACCTTAAGAACAATAAAAAAAGACTTTTTAGCATAAAAAAAGTTATCCTAAAGATAACTTTATTGAATCCTTCTAACACCCATCAAATTATCGATAGATCCATTATCCCATGCTGCAACATTACTTAATACAACACCTTGTCTTGGATTGGTAGCATGAATCATTTGTCCATTTCCAACATATAACGCTGAATGGGTAACGCTTCCTCCGTGTCCCCAGTTTAATATATCTCCGGGTTGAGCACTTTCATAACTTACAGCCACACCATCATATGCTTGAGTATAAGAACTTCTACTAACACTTATCCCAACTCTAGAATAAACATATTGTACAAATCCGCTACAATCAAACGAATATGGTCCATTTGCTCCTGAGGCATAAGCTGAACCAATTAATGAATAAGCAATAGAAACTATATCATTACCACTAGCATTAGCAGGTAAATCATTATATACAGTTTGTCTAAATGAATATACTGGTTCTGGTGGAGGTGGTGGTGCAACAACTTCTAGAACGAAGGAATGAACTGTTTCATTACCATTTTTATCTTTAGCCGTAACTTTAACCTCATGTTCACCAACATCATCAATAGTATTAGTATCATAATCAAAATTATAATATAAAACACTATCTTCTCCAACTTCTCCTACATAAGAAATATCTCCATCAACAGTATCACGAACTGCTTCTATATTACTAGTTAAATCATAATCATCACCACTAGTAATTGTTACTTTATCCTCTTTAACCTCAATCTCTGGCGCAACTGTATCAACAACAGTTAAAACAATAGGTACTTCTTTAGTAATATTTTCCTTCTTAACTGTTAATAATACCTCATGTTCACCAACAACATTAGTATCAACATTATCTTGAATAGATACTATTTCACCTTCAATAGTTTTAATAAATTCATTAATATCATAATTAGCACTTCCATACTCAATAGAAGTATTCTTCTTTACAACTACATTTATACTATTATAAACAACATAGTTATGATATACAAAGCAAGTATAAAATAATAGTAAAGATAAAAACATTAAATATACAAATCTACCCTTCGAGGGCCCATCAAAACTTTTCATAGAATAAAATTCCTCCTGAATGACGTTTAGTATAACATACTAAAAATCAAATGTCAAAACGCCCCTATTTTTTAGAATCATAATCTTCTAAAAAGCTATGATATTCACGATTCCTCTTATATCCTAAAATACAATCCATATTAATATTATCAAGAGCTTTAAAAACATTGTAATCAATAGTAGGTTGTATACTTCTAAAATGTTCTACTAACTCTTTCATTTCATGTCTTTTACTAGACTCTTCATGATTACTAACCTTTTCTGTAAATCGACACGCACAATTTAAAAAAGTAAGATCATGAAACTTAGCCCATGCCTTAATATCATGTTCTTTAATTAAATACATTGGGCGGATTAACTCAATACCAGGAAAATTATCACTAGGAAGTTTAGGCATCATAGTTTTAATTTCTGCCCCATAAAATAAATTTAACAAAGTAGTTTCAATAACATCATCAAAGTGATGTCCTAAAGCAATTTTATTGCATCCTAACTCTTGAGCTTTTTTATATAAACAGCCTCTTCTCATTCTAGCACATAAATAACAAGGGCTTTGTCCCACATCAGATACTACCTCAAAAATATTACTATCAAACATTTCCAAAGAAATATTAAGTTTCTTAGCATTTTCTAAGATTAAATCACGATTTTTATCAGTATATCCAGGATTCATACAAACATAATGTACTTCAAAAGGAAACTTACCATGTTTTTGCAATTCTTCCATACATTTAGCTAGTAAAAAAGAATCTTTTCCACCAGAAATACAAACCATAATCTTATCATTTTCTTTAATAAGCTCATATTCAATAACTGCTTTTACAAATTTACTCCAAATATCTTTACGATATTTTTTAATAATACTTCTTTCTATTTCTTCGTACCGCTTCATTTATTTTACTCCAATATATTTCTCTAATTAATTATTATTTATTATAACACCTTATAATAATTATCTAAAAAAATTTTTCATAAAAGGATTATATCACAAAAAAAAGGACTATTTGTCCTTTATCCTAACTCATATGGAGAGCCACTAGAGCCATCTCCTCCAGTAATATTAACTGTTGATTTTAAATAAAGAGTTGGTCTATACTGATAAGAACTTTTAACAGTTGCTGTTGTTTCTTTACCAGCACCAGTATGATAGTAAGCTCTATTATTACCACTTTTCATTATATTCCAGTTATTAACACCTACATTCATCCAGTTGTTACTAACACAGTTATTATTATAGGCACTAAATGTGCCACTAACACATGTTGTTCTTGCAGTACCCCCACCACTAGTAGCATAAGCTAAATCTGCTGGTGATGATAATCCTATATTAAGTGCATTAGTTGTTTGTGCACTATGCTCATCAGTATAAAATGATGGGATTGTAGCTGTTGTTGGTGTATTTCCACCAATATTCCAATTAACTGCTTGAATTAAATCTCTTCCATAAATTGTATTTAAAGAATTTAAGTATGTATTATTTAAATATGTATTAAGAGCAACAACATTCCAATCATTAGTATTGTTTTTTTCATTCCAATTATAAGCAGTTGCAAGATTATTAGATATTATCTTAAGATACTCTCCTCCAGTATCATTCATAACTCCTATGATTCTCCACGTTTCACAATTATTTCCATTATTATCACAATTAAATTTGACATAATTACATGGAGTTGATCCAACATACCTTAAATTATTATCAGCAGTACCATCATATGCTAATGTATTAGTACATCCTGTAGCAGGAGTACCAGTATAAATACCATTAGTATCAGGTGTTACATCTTTAATAATATCTTTTATCACACTAGATCCACCACTACCACTAGAAGTGGCTGTAATAGTATAATTATCAGTTAAAGTATTTAAGAATGTAACAATACCATTAGAATAAGTATAATCAGTATTTTCTACTAGTGTTACTGTACCAGCAGAATTAGTAATACTAATACCACCAGAATAAGCACCTAAATTAACACTTGGACTATAAATAGTATTATTCATCGTTGTATAAGATTCACTTCTAATATACTCACTACTATTACCAGCAGAATTAGTTAAACCACTATAATTTATTTCTACCATCGGAGTAAAATGAAAACTAACCATTGCTGATAGAGTAGTATTGGTAATATTACTAGTATTTAAATAAGAAAAAGTGATATTAAAAGTAATACTATCTCCAGTAGTACCATTAGCATTCAATATCGTACTATTTTCAGTAATACCACTTAAACTAGGTACAATATTTAAATTTGAATAAAAAGCAGGATTAGTATCATCATAAACATAACTATCAAAGATATATTTTTGATTACTTAAATTATCTATTGTGACTGACAAAGTTACATAAGAACTAGGATCATTACCTAATTCAATATCAGCAGAAAACATATTTTGATAATATGTATTAATATCAACAGTATCTGTACTAATATTATTACAACTATCATAATGAATATCACTTATAACAATACCTGTTTGCCCAACAGCAACAGCACTACCACTAATACTTAAATTAATATTAGCCATTTGAGCATAGCCTATCCCCAAAAAGAGAACTGACAAAAACAAAATAAATAGGTGATAATAAAATTTTAAAAATTTCTTATTTTTCTTCAATATATCACCTTTCTATCTTTACAAAAATTATATAAATGATATACATATTTGTCAATTCTACATTAAATAAAAAAAGCCAGGACAACACATCCCAACTTTCAAAAGAAACATTAAATAATTAAAAATGTAACAATAAAGCATCAATTGTACTTTAAAACACCTATCTTGATGATCTTTTACCAGTATCCAAAGCATCATTATCAGAATCAGGATCAATTAAATCATTCATACTCAACAATTTTAATTGACTCAAAGATAAAATTTTATCTATTGTAACAGTACCATCATCTTTAAAAACAAGAGGAACATACCCAACAATAAATCTAGGATCTAATCTTAGCTCACCATCTTTTTCAATTAAATATCTTCCCCCAGAAAGATCATCATCAGGTATTCGTATCAATATTGACCCTTTAGAGTCTCTAAAACCAGAGGCATTTAAAAGTTCTGTTTTAATATCCATATTATCTAAATAAAAACCAACATTGTAATCCAAACCATACTTACAAACTCCAGAACTCGTCGCTCCAGTTATTATTAAACCATGTTCCAAAATATCCAGCACATCATCATCGCTTGAAGATCCAATTCGATGAATTCCATATAATACGTTTTCTTCAGACAACATATTATCTAATTTATCTGAAAAATCTGAAGGTATTGGTGAAGTTGGTATTTTACTTCTATATTTCGTTGCCTCTAGAGTTAAACCCATTTCTTTTAATTCCTCAAATCTGGTTCTCAATTTCACACCACGCACTTCTTTAATAATCAAATCCGGATTTTTTAATAATCCAGCATTTTTTATATCCAAATTGCGTTGTAAATTTTTAGGCAAGTTCTCATAATCCACCGGTTTACCATTATCATAATAACAATAATTATTAGTTTCAGGATTAAAATCTAAAATATAATGCTGCAGTTCATAACCATTATTACGAAACACGTCACCCAAAAGGCTTAAAAAACCCATAATATCACCACAAAAATATTATATCATTTCAAAACTCAAAACGAAACATTCACCCAAAAAGATAATTAAAAAAAAACAATTTCATTTCTAAAATTGCATTTTATTAATTAATATGGTGGAGCTGAGGAGAATTGAACTCCTGTCCGAAAATAGAGCTACATAAACCTCTACAAGCTTAGTTAACTAATTATTCTCATATACTTTCCAAGTAATTAACGACCAAGAAAATATACCAGTCTAACAATTCATTCTATCTTCTAGACAAAAGATAGACATAACCTTTTAAAATGAACCTCTTAATAACCCAAAGGTTAAGATTAATAAGAAGCGCTGTCCTTTATTAAATTAGGCAAAAGCAGGCATTCTCATAGAGAATAAGCTTGCTACAGCATTTTTAATTTTATTAGCATTTATTTTTTTGTGTCTCTAACGTGGACTCCCGACTTGCCATCTATGCTCAACTATTCCCGTCGAAACCAAATCAGCCCCATACTAATGCGTGAATAAATTATACCATATAAAAAAGAAAACTACAAGGTTTCTTTTTTATACTAGTTATTAAATATTTTTCTAAAATAAGTATCTGATGTAGTAGATAACCCAAGTAAACTCATATACTTCTCTTCAATTTTATTCATAATAGCAGCTGTTTCTGGTTCTGCTATTTCATTAGAAGAAACAATAGACTTAGCGCTTTCAAGAGGAACTACTTTAGCATTCTTAGATATAGTATTTTCACTATTAATCTTCATAGTTTCTACTTCATCACCAATCATTGTCTCAAAATCTAAATTAACATTTATTGTTCTTCCAGTATCAGTAGTCTTAGTCTTAACAACTAAATCAATTGAACCTTTATCAGAATATTCCTTACATACTAAACTCTCCATTTCCTATTTTTTTACCATCTGTAGATATAACAAACTTGTACACATCTTTATCTGGAGTAATGGAAACAGTAGTAACCTCTTCTTTATTTTCAAAATATAAAGGAGAATGTATCTCTATTTCAATACCTTTACATGCTAAGCCCTCTTTAACTACTGAAATAACATATTTATCTGAATATTCTTCCTTCTTCTGATATTCAATTTCTCTAGTTAAAGACTTTCTAGTTTCTTCTACTGTCTCTCCTTTTATATTACTTAATACATTTAATACTTCTTTATCATTTAAATAACCATTATATAAATATACATAAAAATCATTCTCTTTTATAGTATAGATTGATTTAGTCTCTTTACCAACCTTAGAAGTAATTTCTTTTTGCTCATCAATAAACTTTTCTGCTAAATCTCTTGTCTTATCAAGTAATAATACATAATTATCTGTATTAAAACTATTAAAATTATAATCTTTTAATTCTTTAGATAAGCCAAAAGAAATAACTTTGTCATATATATCCCCTGTATCAAGTTTAAGAATATTACCCTCAATATAACCTTTAACATCTAATATATTTTGATTTGCAGAATTTAATAAAAGATTTAAATTTGCATTATTACCTTTTTGATCAATTGCCCCATTATAACTTAATTCATAATTACTTACTGTAGGAGTAGTACTACTAGAACTTGAAATACTCGTTTCTACTGCTAATTTACCATTTATACCTAATGCATCTTTTTCAAAATCATATTTAAAATCTGTATTATTAATATTTTTAATCTCTGTTTTTAATGCTTCAAAGGTTTTATTAATTTCATGTTTTATAATTGTTTTAGGAGACAAATTATCAACAAACGAAAGAACAACTCCTATAACAATTAATAAAACTCCAATAATAGATAACTTTTTAGAAAGACTACTTTTCATATCATTCACCACTTTAATTTTATCAAATACATTATCAATAAAAAAACCTTTTTTATTATTAATTGTCCACTTTACAGTTAAAAACCCTAATTGATTAATCAATTAAGGTTTTATTTATCTACTATAACTTTTTATATTTTTAAGAGCTTCTCTTTGCGCATCTCTATTCTTAATAGTTTCTCTTTTATCATATGTCTTTTTACCTCGACAAATACCTAATAATATTTTAAAATGATTATCTTTAAAATATCCTTTTAATGGAACTAATGTTAATCCATTTAATTCAATCTGTTGAGAAATCTTTTTTATCTCTTTTTTATGTAATAATAATTTCCTACTTCTAGTCTCTTGATGATTAAAAAGATTACCTTCCTTATATTCCCCAATATACATATTTAAAAGGTATATTTCTCCATTTTTAACAATTCCATAGCAATCTTTTATATTACAATTACCATTACGAATAGATTTAATCTCTGTACCAGTTAAAACTATCCCAGCCTCTATCTCTTCTTCTATAAAATAATCAAATCTAGCTCTTTTGTTTAATATTTCCATTATGCCACCCCCGTAACTCCCCATTGAAGTTCAGGATATCTTTGATTAACAATACCCTTATATTTTTCATATAATCTTTCATATCCTGGAAGTAAATCATTATTTAACTGTGGATAAGGATAGACTTTAAAATCACGCTTTCTACTATTGTTAGACTTTGTAAAAATAAGTTCTGCTTTAGGATTCTCTATTGTAATAGTTACAGAATCATCTATATCTACTACTTTCTTAATATCTAAAGACATCATTAGCCCTGTTAATTTTGCAAAATCCATGTCCTTAGCTTGATCAGATATAAAATTACCTAAAGAGTAAATAACAAATGTCTTACCATCATTAATATATTCTACAGGCTCAACCACATGAGGATGTGCCCCAATAATGATTTGTACTCCTTGTTCTGATAAAAATTGAGCTATTCTAGCCTGATCAGAAGATACCCCCAAAGAATACTCATTTCCCCAGTGCATTGCCACTATAACAACATCAGCCTTATCTCTAACCTTTGCAATATCCTCGGCTGCTTTTTCATCTGAATAAACATTATTTAGATATTCTTTTCCCCTAGGTGTCTCTAACCCATTAGTCCAAGTTGTATATGATAAAAAAGCATACTTAATACCATTTTTCTCATATATTTGTGAAGTTTCTGCTTCTCTTGACTCAAAAGAAGTCCATTGCCCAGAATAAACAACGTTATCTTTATGTTGGCTCCAATAATTAACTGAATTAATAACACCAGCTTCATTTTTATCCATAGTATGATTAGTTGCTAAAGAAACCATATTAAATCCTGCATCAATAAAAGCATCCCCCACTTCATATGGTGAATTAAAGCGAGGATAATTAGATAATCCTAATTCCGTTCCACCTAAAATAGTTTCTTGATTATAATAAACTAAATCATATTGTGAAGAAATAGGTTTAATCAATTCTAACATAGGCTTAAAATCATAAGTTCCATCTGCTTGTTTAGCATCTTGATAAACATCACTATGAATTAAAGCATCTCCCACCATAAACAAATGAGCTTCATAATACTTTGGTTCTTTTTTTACCTCTTCTTTTTTCTCTTCCTTTGGAGTAATTTTTTCTTCTTTCTTAAAAGAAAAGTTTGAATAATCAAGAGCTATTATCGCAATAACTACAAGACATAATAAAACAATAAGAAGTCTTCTACCACCTTTTTTTACTCTTACTTTTCTTTTCCTCATATTATCAAACCTTTCTTATTATTTCAAAGTCAATCGTTCTTTCATCTTTAGATGCTCTAACTACTTTGACAATTACTCTTTCACCAATACTATATTTTACATGACTTCTTTCTCCTGTCAAGGTCATTCTCTCTTCATCAAAGTGAAAGAAATCCTTCATATCTTTAATAGGAACTAATCCTTCAATTAAATTATCTAATTCAACAAACATTCCAAAACTAGTAACAGAAGATATGGTACCTTCAAATTCTTCTCCAATATGATGTTCCATATACTCTGCCATCTTCATATCATCTACTTCTCTCTCACAATCAACTGATGCTCTTTCTCTTTCCGAAGAATGTTCCGCAACATAAACTAGTTTTTCTTCCCACTTACGAATGGTTTGCATATCAATCTTTTGATCAAATAAATATGTATGAAGCAAGCGATGTACCGTAGTATCAGGATAACGTCTAATTGGCGAAGTAAAATGTGTATAGCAACTACTTGCCAAACCATAGTGTCCTAAATTTTCAGGAGAATAAACTGCCTTTTGCATACATCTAAGCATTAAAGACGATAATATTTTAAATTCTGGTTTATCTTCTAATTGTCTTAATATTCTTTGAATACTAGTAGGTTTTAAATCACTAACATTACCCGTAACATGGTAACCCAAATTACTAACAAAACCTAAGAAACTACGAATTTTCTCTTCTTTAGGTGTTTCATGTATACGATAAATGAATGGTAAATTCATAAAATAAATATGTGTCGCTACACACTCATTAGCCGCAATCATAAAGTCTTCAATTAGCTTTTCTCCATCTCCCCTATCTCGCAATACCACTTCTAAAGGAACACACTTCTCATCCACTAATATCTTAGCTTCATCAACATTAAAGTCAATATATCCACGATTTTCTTTCATTTTACGAAGTATTTTTGCAAGTTCATTCATTAATTTTAAGTCATCAACAAACTCTTCATATCCTTCAGGAATGGTATCTTTTTCTAAAATCATATTAACATTCTTATAAGTCATTTGTTTTCTAGAACGAATTACACTTGGAAATATTTCATAACTAATTTGTTTACCATTAGAATCAATTTCCATTACACAAGAAACTGCTAATCTATCAACATTAGGATTTAATGAACATATACCATTTGACAATTCATGAGGCAACATTGGTATTACTCTATCAACTAAATACACGCTAGTTCCTCTTTCCATAGCTTCCACATCTAACGGACTACCTTCTCTAACATAATAACTTACATCCGCAATATGAACACCTAATTCATAATTACCATTTTTTAATTTTTTAATCGAAATAGCGTCATCTATATCTTTAGTATCATCTCCATCAATCGTAAAAATGACTTCGTTACGTAAATCTTTTCGTCCTCCCAAATCACTTTTAAGAACTTCCATAGGCATCTCTGCTACTTCTTTTTTCACTTCTTCAGGGAAATCTACATTTATACTATATTTATAAATGATAGATAAAATATCAATACCCGGATCATTAACATGTCCAATAATATCAACTACTTTTCCTTCATATCTACCACTATTATTAATTTTCTTAGTAAGTTCAACTACTACTTTATGACCATCTACAGCATTTAAACTATTATCTTTAGGAATCTCTATATCAAGTTTAATTTTAGAATCATCTAAAGTAATATGTCCTACTCCCTTTTGATCAAAATTAATTAAACCTATATAATGATCATTCTTTCTCTTAAGAATCTTTAATATACGACCCTCTAGTCTATCTAAATTCATTTTACTAGTAATTTCCACTAAAACAATATCATCATGAATAGCCCCATTCATATTATCAACAGCAATATAAACATCATCTTCTAAATCATCAACCTCTACAAAACCAAAACCCTTTTTATTAACTCTCATGACGCCTTTTCTTAAATGGCTATTCTCAAGCATCATATATTTATTCTTATTAGAACAATAAACAATTGCCTCATCTTCTAATACTCTTAATTCTTCCAATAATTGTTTTACCTCTTCAGCATCATGAATATCAAGTAAATCTTGCAACTCATAGATGTCTACTGCCTTATCACAATTTTTTAATACATTTATTATATTATCTCTCATAGAATCACCTTCTATCTTACATTATACTTTATTTTACTATTAATAACCAGTACAAAATAAAAAGGACCTAAGTCCTTAAATAAACATTGAAACAAAACATATTAAGAAAAAAGCAATTCCTAATACAGCTGTTATACGAGTAATAACTAATTCTGAACCCCTATCTTTACGATTAGCAAATAATTCACTTTGCGTACCAGAAATGATTTGTGCTCCACCTTCAGCCTTACCACTTTGTAATAAAACAATAATTATTAATAAAATAGAAATAACTAATAATGCCGTTTCCATATAATCCCTCCATAAGCAATAATATAATAACACATATAAGAAATAATTGCAAATAAAACTATAATATCATCTACTCGTCTTTTTTTCTTTAACAAAAACTTTTCCTTGCCCCGCTTGCTCTAAATCATAATCACCTGGGGCAAGTTCATCAAATTGTATTCCATAACAATCCATTAATATATCAATAACAACATTAAAATGTCCAATAGCCCTTATTACATTTTCATCACTTATTAATAGTTTCTTTACTCCCCTAATTTTCTTTTCGTAAAACAAATCTTTAATTGGTTCTAAATGATCAAAATATAGTCTTCTAAGGAATATAATAAAGTCTGTCCTAACATTTTCTTTAGCTTTTTTTTCTAATAATTCAAGACTATACGCTTTCCATATCCTACTAGCAACATATTCATCTATTTGTCTTTTTGCTTCCAAAGTATCATATTCTTCTTCTATATCCCATCGTAAACATGATGAAATATAATCATTAACACAATCAAATTTATATAAAATATCCATATAACCACAATGAATATCAACAACACTTTTATTTCTCATATATTCAACTAAAGCTTTTATATAATCTTTAGTACTATCATGACCTGCAATTTTACATATTAAATATATACAATTATCTGTATTATTCCTAATGATTGGCCCTTTATATTCTTTACCATTATAACCAACATAGAAATCATATTCTTTATATCCAAAAACCTCCGGCATAGAAGAAGTTGGCACATTTCTCCATTTATCCCTATTTTTTTTTCTTTTTTCTCTACAAAGATTTGTTTTTTTTGAAGATGTCTTTTTTTTATTCTCTTCTTTTTTATCTTCCCCTTCTTTTTGCTTCTCTTCCTTTTTTATTACATCACATGCAGCAACAAGTCTCCCTAGTGATAGATTATAATTGTTATTATCAATATTATCCATGCAATCACCACCAGTTTAACCAAATATTGAAAGTTATAATAACACAATTCAAAAAGCCAAGCAATAAAACAACAAAAAAAAAGAGCATTAATTGCTCCTTCTACCCAACTATCTTTAAATAATATCTATTATTTTTTTCATATAGAAAACAAATAACTTCTCTTGTTTTTGCAATTTTACCACTAAGAAAAGATTGATAAATATTTATTAATGAACCATCTTCATCAAAATAGTCTTTATATAAATCCCTGTCATCATAATTCATTTTTTCTTTTAATTCTCTTTCCAATTCATCTTTCTTATTGGAATTAATAGCAAAAATGACCTTTGCATAATCCTCTTGCCCCGACGTACGATGTATTTCTCCAGTTGCCTTTTCAACATATTTACTAAAACTAATACCTAATAAATCTTCTTCATATTTAATTATTTTCTCACCAGAAGTAACATTATTATTTCTTAAAAAATTATAACATCCAAATCCCGCAATTACCAAACAAACAACCCCTAAAGCAATCAGCAATTCTTTTCTTTTCATAAAACTCCTTATTCCTTTACTAAACTTTGAAAATGATTACCTCTCTCTTCAAAGTTCTTATAATTATTATAACTAGCAGCCGCTGGAGAAAGCAAGCATATTTTGCCCTTCTCAGTAATTTCTTTAGCAATATCAACAGCCTCTACCATAT
>CACZGA010000059.1 GCA_902780585.1 uncultured Erysipelotrichaceae bacterium
GTACTTACCTTTTTTATTATATTGTAATACAACTTTTTCTTCTGGAACTTTTATACCATTTATTTCAGTACTTTTTCCACAATAAAATACTTTATTGTATTTAAATACTCCTTCAGCTTTTGGATTCATAGAAACTAATATTCTTTTATGTAGTTTTTCACTCCATAAAAAAACATCTTCCATATATTCGGAATCTTCTGGAACCATTACATTTTCAGAGCAATTATTTAAATATATTGATGTATCAAAATTTCTTGCAGTATGTGTGTAAGGATCGTATACATAAAAAGTGTCTTGATATGATAATCTATTATTATTATGTATAGTACACTCAATAGTTAATTTTGTATCTGGCATATGAGTATTATCATTCAAATAATAATTACTTACATTTCCAGCTCCAGCATAAATAGATTTATAACCATCTATTAAATTTTCTTTAATCAATGATGTTATAAGAAGTTGTTTTAAATATACTTTAGTAGAGTACTGTCGTTCAGCTAGTCTATATATTCTATTCTTAGTGTCTTTAACTTTATTATATATAATACAACGCGATACAACTTTTCCATTTTTATCTTCTAGCCAAGCTGCTGTAGTATCAATACAATTATAATAATAGCTTATTCTATCTTTGTTATTCATACAGGAACCAAAATCTTCTTCTACATTATATATTTTATAAAAATCTTCTATACATTTTCCTGTATGTAATGAATAAGAATCTTTATTTAAATATGCTATTCTTTCTTGATTAAATATTTCACATAGCCAAATACGAGCTTCATTAGATAATGGAATGTTCTCTATTAACTTATTAAGAAATTTTCCATTTTTCATTTTATAAACTTTTTCTGTCTTTGTTAAAACATATCTAACAGAAGCAAAATCTCCATCTTCACATATTCCATCTTCTACATCAAGTCTATAATTTTCATTAAAAAAAGTAAATCCACCTATGCGAATACGATTTCCATTACTATATTTTATTCCATAATTATAGATGTAACACCTTTTAAACCAGTCATATAAATTTATTTCCGGCAATAGTTCAATAAATTCTTCATAACAATCAAAATCTTTTAATGTATTTATAAATGGTTCACATTTTAATAAAGATACTAAAATTTTATTATCTTTACACTTTTCTATTAACTTCTCCATAAAAATTTATCATTCCAAGTTGATATATTAGTTTTATACTCGACCCAAGGCCAGGATTCTTTAGCTCTTTTTATATCAGGTTTATCTAATCTTCCATAAGATAATGTAGTATAGTAATACAAATACCATAATGCTTGTTCCCAATACTGGTCTATATCTCTATTTAAATGTAAAGGAAGTTCCCAATACCATAAAAAGTTTATATTGAATATGTGTATCCAAATAAATGGATAACCTTCATATCTAGGAGAATCCCACTTATCTTTCCATTCAACATCTTTAGATACAATAGTTATATAAGAAGGATTAGAATACCATCTTGTAGGAATTTTACCTATTTTAAAGTAACATTTTAAAGGTTTGAACACTCCTTTAATTTTTTTCATTGTTCTAAAAGGATTTATTAAACTTATATAAATCCAGTTCTTTAAATTGTAATGTACCATAACGAAAAAAGGCAACCTATAAAGGCTGCCATCAAATTATGTAATATAAATCATTCCTATTTTTTATTTTATCTTCTAATTCAGGCTATTTCATAATATAATCTTCATTTATAAAATACAATTCATCATTAGAATAACTATATTTTATATATCCTTTCCAACCAGGAATAATCCCTGTTTTTCCAGATTTACATAAATTGTAAATTTCTGTATAACTCATATAATAAAGTAATATACTAATAATTGAAGACTACCTCCTATTAAAGAGCCTATTATAGTAGCCAAAAAATCTAACCAATCCCATTTGCCTCCCCATAATTTATCTTTTAATTCCATTCCTATAGCAGCTCCTAGACCGCAAAAGAATGTGAATATAAAAGATAAAGGGATAGCGTATAAAAGATGTTTAAAACGATTACTCTCCTACAACCAATTCATTGATAGAATCCGAAGTTAAAGTATCAACTGATGTAGAATCTTGGTTGTCAGTTGTAATAACTGCTCTATTATTTTGAGAGCATGAAATTACCAATAATGTCATAAAAATAAATAAAAGCTTTTTCATTTCACTAATTTTTTTAATATTTTAGTATAAGATTTTTCTGCATACTTAATTTTATCTAAAAATTTATAATAATCTCCTCCTTTATATCTAGATGATATAAGTCTTTTATAATCTGCAATACATTCAATATAATTTTTATATTTTTTATATTTATTGCCTCGTTTTATTCCGAATATGTTATTATGTGTCTTAGTTAACTTGGATTTATAATTTCCAGATTCTAACTTACTTTGAACTAATACAATATGAGGATGTGGAATTTCATGTTTCTTTATTTGTATTAAAACATTTTCTTCATTAAGTTCAGGAACTTCATATTGTATAGAGTCATTAGCATATAGGAAATTACATACAAATAACATAATAACTAAAATAAATTTTCTTATGACCATAATATAGGAGGAACATTATATTTAATAAATGGTTCATAATATCTAGTTACACTATTAATGTAACTTTTTCCAACTTTTTTCAACAAATTTTTTACCTTTTTCATAATTTTCTTACAAATTTAAAGTTTATAATTAATTATCTGATAGTGATTGTTTTAGGTTAGATAATAAATATATTCTTGAAATTTTGTAGTCAAATACTCGAAAGAATTTATTGATATAGATTAATTTTCTAAAATTATTTCTCTCGTTTAATAAAATATGTCATTGTTCCATCAATACACTTTCTAATCATAGAATATCCAAATTTAGAAAGAGTTTTAATGTCAGGATAAAAATATGCACCATGTTTAGAATAAATTTCAGCTAATTTTTCTTTAATTTGTTCTCCAGTAAAAGTACATTCATCCTTAAATTCATTATGAACATCTTTAGCAATATCGCTTAATTTATTTTCCGAATTTTCGGATTCATATTCAGGAACTAAAGATATTTCAGTGGAGTCTTTAATAAAATAGTCACTATAATATTCTGAGATTCTTTGCATATTTTTTGTATATTGCTTCCATGCAGAATAAATCTTAGAATTATTATAAAACCAATTGTTATTATAAATATGTTCAGATAGTAATTTATGTAAAGTCTCTTCATCTTCAAGAGTTCCTTCAATAGTAACATCAATTACCTTAACTTCTGGATTATATGTCAAATAATTTTTAATTTTTTTATTATAATCCACTGCATTTTTTACATATTCAATTTTTAAATATTCTTGTGATTTTATAAAATATAACATACTATTTATAATATTCTTTTATTATATCATTTAAAAACTCTTGAATATCTTTAGGAAAGTTATCTAAATAATATTTTTTATCCCGTTCTCCAGAGTAAAATAACTTTCTATTAGATAAGCTATCTATAATTTCAGAAGCTTCTTCAAGAGCTTTTTGTTTCTTTTTAATTATCTGTAACTGACTGCATAACTCTTTTTCTAATTTAGTTATTTTTTGTTCTGCCTTTTCTAACTTAGCTTTTGTAGATGTAACCGTATTATAATATAGACTTTTACTTACATTTAATTGTACTATATTATCTAAGTAATCTCTAATTACATTCTTATAAACAAGAATATAGTCTATAATAAAATCACCAACTTTAGATAAAGACGTATAACAATAAATTTTATTACTTACAGTAATAATAAAATTTCCAGGAGTTTCAGGAATAATAACCTGAACTTTTATTTTCTCACGATAAGATAAATGATCAGATATTCGTATACTTTCTTTATTATCCAATTCAATATAATGACTGTTAGTAGTATTAGATTCTTTTACAGTTATTGGAATTGAATTATTTATATAATCTATTAATTCTTGTATCATATCTTCTAAATTGTTAAAAAATTAGAGTTTTAGCATTGCCCAAGATACACCACGTGGAGGTAACTCATTTGTATCTCTGGACCTAGTGGGAATTGAACCCACGTCCGCATAAACTATCCTATAAGAATTATACATACTTTTCAATTTGAAGTGTTTTCTTCACTAGAGCAACCTTTATAGTCGATGCTAGACTTTGATAGTTCATTAGTTTAAAGTCTTATTATACTATCAACTTAATTTGACCTTTTGATATTTTGATTTACTAAGTAAATATCGACTTAGGTTCAATCAAGCAGCTACTGCAAGACGAACATTGTTCATACGAACAACTTTAGCTGTGCCATTTAATAGTTTTGATGTCTTTCCATCCGTCTTTGTATGTTCTTATTACTTTCATTTACCGTCTAATCCGTTTAGGCCCTTAATAATCTTCTTCCCATATAGTATGTCGTTTATCACACTTGCAATGTCCCCAATGCTAGTGATTCTTATCACAATTACATTTGGGACATATGCATGAGGATACCAACATATCTGGAAGCTATGTTTTAAATACTTCTGTTATTGGTTTATATACATTATTAATATTATTTGATAGTAGTGGATTTATCTCCTTCAACAGCATCTACAAGTCTTGTTGCTTGATCAACTGCATCATTAATACACATTCCATCTATAAGAAGAGATTTTGCAGTTTCAAAGATTCTACTATTTCTTATAGACATAGTTTTAGTAGCATCAAAAAGCTTTTCAAACATATTATTAGACATAGGTTTAAAGTCAAGTTGAACATTTAGATGTTCTCTTATATGTTCTTGACCCTGACTATCAATATAAGTAACCCAGTCGCCTATTCCAATAGCATTTTCATCTGGGGCTGTCCTCATACCCCTATTAGGTAGATTAAAATCTATTACTTCTACCTCTTCTCCAGTACTTCTAAGAATATACTTAGCAGCAAGAGGAGGAAACGTAAATGTTTTATTTTCCATAATTTAAATATTAATATTTTTCTTTTGTTATAATATATTAATAATAGTCCTCTCAATGTATCCCACGAGCAGCTTGATGGTCTATAGATGCCATAATTGAGCAGTCTTCCTAGCATATTCTCTATGCAACTGCTGACTGTTTAGAACTATTATACTTTTATTAATCCTCCTTTTTTGAGAGAAATTTTTAGTCTTTCTAACAAAGTTTGTGGTAAATTCATCTACCGAACAAGTAATTTATCATTATCATTGCCAGTATTATTAGCCATCATTCTCAATGCTTTTCTCTAAGCTCCGCTATAACTATAAGGACGTAAATTAAATTCTCTTAAAACATTTCTGATTCCACTTCTGTCGTAAGTAGGAGTACTTAAAGATATTTTAGGAGCGACTAACATCTAAGCATTAGGATAATATGGTATATAATTTGATGTAACTGTGAAAGAAGGAGAATACTACTAATATTGAGCAGCAGAAAGAGCTTCATCAAATGCCCTCTAAGACTAATCTCCCCATTTATTGTCTACAGCTATTTGAGATAATGTATCATCAGTATTTAAACTACCATTTTTATTTATTTTAAAGTAATTGTTTAAAGCTGTCTATAAACTTTTAGCATCTTTAAAGGAATCATCAGTAAATTGTCCTGTAGATTTTAATATATTTTTCTATTCATCAGTAATTTTATTCCATAATTCATTACCATAATTTCGAGTCCAACCTTTTTGGATCTCTATATTTTTAAATCTAGGACTTGTTACAGTATTTACTCTTTTTTGAACACGTGAAGGTGTAGTAACATTTATTTGATTTTTAGGAACTGCTTTTACTGAATTAGTACTTGACTAATTAGGTCTTTTATTTGTTGTTGAATTTTGAAGTTTTTTTGTAGTGCTTTTTTGATTATTACTTTTCTAAAGTTCAGGATAACGTGCCGCTAAATATTCTTCGTCTCT
>CACZGA010000060.1 GCA_902780585.1 uncultured Erysipelotrichaceae bacterium
AGAATGATAAGACAATATAAGGATGAACTAGAATATGCTGGTATTTTTATTGAAACAATATATGGCCCATATGGTGGCTATGTACTAAACCAAGAAATAACTTTACCAGAAAGATATATAAAATCAGATAAAATTAAACTAAATAGTAAAGAAACATATAACATCTTAAGTAAATGTATAAAAAATCATACTAAATGTTACATAGAATATTACTCCAAAGAACATAAAAAAATAACTAAAAGAGTAATAAGGCCCTATAATTTATTAGTATTAGATAATGAATGGGGAGTAGCAGCCTATTGTGAGAATAAAGAAGAAATAAGACACTTTTATCTAAATAGAATAGAACTTATAAAAGAGTTAGACGAAAAGTATTAAATCAAATAATAAAAGATTGATGAAATTCAATTTTTTATTGTGTCATAAATATTACCTCTATACATAGTAGACTTTTTACTAAGAAAGGAAGTTTATATGAAAGAAATAGAAGTAGAAGTAACATTTGATAACACAAAAGAAGAAGTAATAAAAGTATTATCAAAATATGAATATGTAGGAGAAAAAGAAATAATAGATATTTATTATTATGATCCATTAAGAAGTAACCTACAGCCAGAATCAGATTTAAGATTAAACGAAACATTTAGAATAAGAAAAACTAAGAAAGGGAACTACTTAACTTATAAAAAACAACACTTTAAAGGTAAATTATGGGTCTATTCAGATGAATATGAAACTAAAGTAGAAGACTATAATACAATAAAGAAAATAATAAAAATGTTAGGGTTAAAAGAATTAATAAAAGTACATGATAGAAGAAATATATATAAATATAAAGACTTTGAAATAGAATTAGAAGATATAGAAGGTCTAGGAATATTTATAGAAGTAGAAAAAATGAGTACATTAGATAACGAAATAGAAATAAAAGAAGAAATACGAGACTTTATAAGAAGTTTAAAGTTGAAAAATGTAAAAGAACTAAATATTGGGAAAAATCAATACTTAATTAGTAAAAAGTTAAACAGAGAAATAAATATATATAATGATACAAAGTATTAAATTAATTAAAGAGAATATATAGTAATCTATATTCCCTTGCTATTTATTAATAAATGTGTTATAATAACACGCAAAAAAGGGGTATATATATGGAAAAATTAAAAGTAACAGAAGCTGGTATGGAAAGAAGGCAACAGTTAATATATGAAATGTTAAGTGTTTTACCAGTTGAAGTGGGTATTAATCCTATTTCTACTAATGAAGAAGTAGATAATTTAATAAAACAAGCCAAAGAAATAAATTATCCAAGAATTGAAGCAAGTGATGTAGCTGATATTTTATATTCATTGGCAGAGAAAATAGACGAAGATGAAAATCACCTTGAAGGAGAAGTCAAAATAACATCAGCAAGTATATATGCTTTTATAAGTAGGATTATCCCAAAAGAAAATAAATTAGAGACATCTAGGGCTCCAATAAATGGGGTGTTTTATGAGATTACATATGATACTGTAATTTTGTTAGATGAAAAAACATGCCTAGTTATATCAATGAGGAATGATTATTTTTATGATATCAATAGAATAGTTATTGACCTATATAAAGGAATAGAACCTTTAAAATTTAAGGTTAAAAAAGCATGTTCTGGGCATGCAAAATATAACCTTACATTAAAAGGAGTAAATTCAGAAAAAAAGCCTATTTTTCAAACAAGTGATGGCACTGAAAAATATCAAGATAAAGAATTAGCAAGTATTATTAAGCCAATTAGTATTGAAGGGCTAAAGGGATTAGTAAGTAAGATTGAAGAAGAATACGGGCTTCCAGCATTAGAACGAGAAAGACAAGCTCAAAACTAGATAAAATTTAGATTATATAATTATTGAAATTAAAAAAAAATTTGTTATAATAAATAGCAAGTTTAAGAAATTTAAATAGAAAAGAGGAAATAATATGGAACAAGAACCAACAGTAATAGCCGATAAAAGTTTTGCAGAACTAGCAAAAGGAGCAATGTATTACAGTAAACATCCTGAAGAATTTGCTCTTCCAAAAATTGACGACCAAGAAGTAGCAAGAGCTGTTGCTAATAAGTTAAGAAAAATTGCAAATGGCGACAAAAATTGCAGTTTCGCAAGAGAAACAAATGATAGTAGTGTATATGAAACACTAGACGGTATTATTCCTGAAGAAAATAAGTATACTCTTGGTAGAGCAGCAATTGTAAAAAAAGGGACCACCAATTATGCAGGTAATGTAAAAGCAATTATAATACCGCTAGACGATAAGACCTGCTTAACAATAGCAGATTATTGGCATGAAAATAAAGTTAATAAAACAATAATTATGGAAATATGTAAAAGTAAAGAACCACAAGCAATAAATTATACACCATATAGTTTAGGAACATGCGTGGTAAATATATCAGGGGAAGACTTTATTGAAAATGGCTATTCTTGTATTACAGGAGGGGAACAACAATCTATTAATCTAAATGAAACAGCCAAGCCAATTAAAGATTTAAATGCCTTAGCAACTATGCTTGAAAATTGTTTTCAAGATGTGGGTGTAGATAAAAAAGGAAATAACAAATAACTAGAATTATACTAGTTATTTTTTTGTTTATTAAATATATATCCAATAGTATAATAAATTAAAAGGAGGAAAGACTATGATTGATTTACTAGTATCTCTTGCCATTGGTGCCGTAGCAGGTTGGTTAGCATCTATCATAATGGGATCTAAAGGAGGTCTTCTAAAGAATATTATTTTAGGTATAGTTGGTGGTTTTATTGGTCCAAAAATAATGGGTCTTATAGGAATATCATTCTTTGGCCTTGTAGGTACAATTATTGTATCAGTAATTGGTGCTTGTATAGTAATCTTTGCTGCTAGACTAATTTTAAAATAAAAAGCCAAGTATAGAAAATAACATCTATAAAGATGTTATTTTTATGTTATACTAAAATATAGTAAAGAGCTAGATATATGAAAGAATGTCCAAATTGTAAAACACTTAATACAGGAGAATCAAATTATTGTGCCGAATGTGGTGCAAAAATAGCTAATGGAATTATAAAAGAAGTTATTAACAATAACAGTGAAAACGAAAATAAAGCATATTATTTAGCAATTATCGGCTTTGTGCTTTACTATATCGCCCCAATAGTTATCCCAAAACTATTAACAGGAATGCCAAAAAATATTATAAATGCCTCATCGTCATTTGTGGGTTTATGTCCACTAGCCGCTATAGTTATAATGATTATAGGTAGGAATAAATATCCTCAAAACAAACTTCTAAAAGCACTAATGTGGTGTATAATATTCACAATAACTATTTCATTATTAACCTTCATTATTTTTTTCATGTGGTTCATGGCAAGCTGCAAATAAAGGAGTGAAATTATGGTAATACCAAGATTTAAATTCCCATTTTATGGAATTATTATTGTACTATCAATCCTAATAGGAATGTATTATGTATTTCATTATATAAAAGAAGAAAGAAAAGAAGACAACCAAGTATTACTATATTTTATAATGTACATATCATTTGCTTTTATTTTTGGAAAAATATACACAGTATTAGTATTTGGTAAGGCAGATTTTCTAAGAGCTGGCTTATCATCTTATGGAGGCTTAGTAGGTGTAGTAATTGCATCTATTGTCTTTGAATATATATTGCCTACCAATAAAAAGATAATAAAGTATTCTATATTATCACTACCTTTAGTATACGGTTTATCTAAAATAGCATGTGCTGTTGCGGGATGCTGTGGTGGAATACCCTATGAAGGTTTATTCAAAGTAAAATATATCTCTGTTCAAAATATATGGCAATTTCCAGTTCAAATAACAGAAACTATAGTATTTATAATAATATTTATATTTTGTCAAAAGAATAAAGATAAAAAAAATATTGAATATATAACATTAAGTTTATGTGCTATATTTAAATTTCTACTAGACTTTTTAAGATATGATCACATAAACACTTTAATAACAAGAAATCAAATATTTAGCCTAGTACTTTTATTAATAATAATAGTAGTATTTATATATAATAAAAAAGTAAATAATAAAAAGAATAGTTAAAGTAAGTACAAACGTATTTACTTTTTTGCTAAAAATAATAAGCTTACTTAAAAGGAGAAAAAATGAGAAACAAATATCTTGTGTTAGTAAATAAAAAATCAAAAATAAGAGATGATTGGGAAGATATTATTCAGTTAGTAAGAATAAAAAATGTCTGGTCAGAAGACATTAAAATAGAAAAAGAAACATATAAGCAGTATATAAGCCTAGAAAAAGCTTTAAAAGAGGATGGTATTAATATCAAACTAGATAGTGCCTATCGTTCTGTTCAGTCTCAACAAGAATTATGGGATAAGTGGGTTAACGACCCTGAAAAAGGTCTTGCTTATGTTAAAAAGTTTGTGGCTGCCCCAGGTTACTCTGAACACCACACCGGGCTTGCTATTGATATATGCCTAGAAAAAGATGGTGAATTAATATATGATAACGATAAAATGCTTGCAGATATAGAAACCTTTTTAAAAATCCATGCGAAATTAGCCGATTATGGGTTTATCCTAAGATATTTAAAAGGAAAGGAAGATACAACTGGCTACAGTTATGAACCATGGCATATAAGATACGTAGGTAGTAAAAAAATAGCTAAAGAAATAATGGAAAACAACTTAACTCTTGAAGAATACTTAACTACTTAAAAAGGCTTAAAATACAATTCATAAACAGAAGCATCAAAATAAAAAGATAGGTAGGGCAGCTTACCTAGTTTTTTGTTGAAAAAAATCCCAAAGTATTGTATAATATACAAGTCAAAAGAGGGGTACTTTATGTTAAGAGAATTTGATAAATATAGAAAAGATGGTTATATAGACTTAAATCAATTAGATACAAAAACAGAAGATAAAAATCTTCCTCCAAATATACATTTTTCTTTTATGTACCAAGGAGAAAAGTATTATGTAAAAAAACGAGAAGGAAGGGCAGGCGCAATACGTGAAATTGTAAACCAATCAATCGCAGTAGCCTTAAATATGGATAATGCCGAATATGATATTGTGAAATATGGTTCTCATTCGGTAGGTGCTGTAACCAAAAGCTTTATAAAAGAGGGCAGTGAATTTCAAACGGGTAAGGGATTCCTTCTTGATAACAAAATAATAGAATCTTTATCTGACGAAAAAAACATATATGGTTATATAATAGCGTTATTAAAAAGTGGTTGTCCAATTGAAGAAGTAAGAGTCAAACTAAGAATAAAGTTAGAAAGACATATAATGGATATTTTATCAATTCAAACTGATAGACATAATGAAAATTCCGGCTTTCTTAAAACATCTCAAAGCACAGAACTAGCACCTAGATTCGACAACGCCAAAAGTTTTTTATATGATAAATATCAATTTCAAAGAAGAATGTTTGTAAAAAGTGATTATAAAAAAAGGAGAGAATTTCTATTAAAGAAAGAATACCTTAAGGTGCCTTCATTATTTTATAATCTTAACACAATCTTACCAGTAGTAGGTGGTCGTCGAGATTTTATAGATAGTGGAAACATGATGGAAGAATATTGGCAAATACGAAGTGGTATAGATATACCCTATGCAGTTAAAAGTAGAATGGCCTATTACATATTAAGTTCTGATTTAGCAATAACACCAGAAGAAATCTACCAAATGATACAAGAAGAGATGGTCGCAATAGACCCCTTCATTGAAAAAGCTTATTCTGTAGATACTGA
>CACZGA010000061.1 GCA_902780585.1 uncultured Erysipelotrichaceae bacterium
ACTACTATTACTTTTGAAAATACTAAACAAGTATTATTACCTATTTATATAGGAAGAGTTATTTATAAGAATAAAGAATATTACTATATGATGAATGGGGAAAATGGTAAATCTTATTTAGAAGTTACTATTGGTGCTATGGGAGTAATATTATTTAGTATTATTATGTTTATAATTATATTTATACTAGGGTATTGTTTTGCTTACTTTGTTTAGGAGGTTTTATGAAAAAGATATTATTCATAATTGTACTTTTTATTATTCCTTATTGTGTAGAAGCTAAGGTAGTTACATATCCTAGAAGTGGGGATAATTTATTAGTACCTAATGATGTTGTTGTTACAGATGAAAATAGAGAAGTAATATTAAAGACTCCAGCTGTTAATAGTTCTTTAAAATTATATGATTTTGCAGAGGTTTTATCTAGTGAGGAAGATAATAAAATTGCGAAGAAACTACAGGATTATACTGTGGTTAGTGGATTAGATGCTGTTGTTATAGTTACTAAAGATTTATATACTTTTGATATATGGAGTTATTTATATGCTTTCTATGATTTTAATGATTTTAAAGATAGTGGGGTAGTCTTTGTAGTTTATGTGGGGGAAGAAAAACCTACTATTGTTATGACTAATATAGGAAGTGATCCTTTACTAAATAGGTTGTATAGTAAAAGAGTTATTCAAGATACTTTGAAATATGTTTATAAAGATATAAAGAATGGTAATTATTATACGGCTTTAGATAATTATGTTAGGATAATACAAGGTTTTTATAACTTAGATAAAAAAAGTGGTGATTACGTAGTAAATGAAGAGGGAGACATTGTTAAAGTTATCCCTTGGGTAGAGCTTATTATATTAGGTGTTGCCCTTACATTTATTGTTGATATTTTGTGGTTATATCATATTAGAGAATTACAAAAAAATAAAGAAATAGGATTGGCTCATAATATTATAGAAGATAGCTTAGTGGTAAAATTGGAAAAAGATGAGTTGATTTAAAATAAATCTTTAAAAATAAATAATAATATTGTATAATTAAATTAATTAATAAATAGATAGGAGATTGTTATGGGATTAATAAAAGCTGTTGTTGGTTCTGTTGCGGGAACCTTACATGATCAATGGAAAGAGTATATTAAATGTGATGACTTGGGAAATGATATTTTAATGAGAAAAGTTACTACTCCAAATGGTATTATTTCAAAAGATAGTGCTATTCAAGTAGCTCCTGGTCAAATTGCAGTTATCTTTCAAAGTGGGCAAATTTTAGATGCTACTGCTGAAGAAGGAATTTATACTTTTGATCAATCTACTTCACCATCTTTCTTTGCTGGACAATTTGGTGATGTATTTAAAGAAATGTGGACTCGTTTTACTTATGGAGGAGGAACTAGTAAGGAACAAGCTGTTTTCTATATCAATGCTAAAGAAATTATAGATAATAAGTTTGGTACACCTGCACCAATTCCTTTCCAAGATTGGTCACATCCAATTCCAAATCAAATGACTGGTCAAATGACTCCATTAAGAGTTGAAGTTAAATGTTTTGGTAAATATACATTTAAAATCAGTGATCCATCTTTATTCATGAGTAAGATTGCTGGTACAGCAGTAGAATATCGTAAAGATGAAATTACTGAACAAATGAGAAGTGAAGTTATTGGGGCATTCCAAAATGTCTTAAATGAATTAGGTAATAGTGAACATAAAGTTCCAGTTTTAGAGTTACCTAGTGCTACTGATGAAATTAAGAAAACAATGGATGAAAAAGTATTCGATCAACCAATTCGTGATCGTGGTATGAGTATTGAAGGCTTCATCGTTGAAAGTGTTACTCTTGATAGTGAAAGTGAGAAGAAAATTGATAATTACGAACTTTCTTCTAATAGTTACATGCAACAAGGTACACTTACTGGAGCATATGCAAATGCGGTTCAAGATGCTGCAAACAATGCTAATGGTGCTGCTAATGGTATGATTGGTGTTGGTATGATGAATATGGCTAGTGGTGGAATGATTGGTGGAGTAGCTCAAGGAGCATTCCAAAACCAAGGAGTTAGTGCACAAGACTTACAAGGCGGTGCTGCTGCAGCTCCAGTTGCAGGAGGAGCTAAGTTCTGTCCAAATTGTGGAACTGCTAGTAATGGTGCTAAATTCTGTTCTAATTGTGGAACAAAATTAGGTGAATAATAAAACAGCTTCGGCTGTTTTTTTTTGTTAAATAATTTTTATGAAGTGTAATTTTTTATTGTAAATATGGGCTTTTTACTTTTTTACAATTTCTATTATTTTATTATTACTTAGAGTACTAATCTTAATTATTTCTTTATTTTTCAATGATTTTATAATGATAAGAATTTTTTATAGCTATATTTTAGATGCTATTTGACACATTTTTTTGCTTCTGTTAGAATAGTGAACTGTCACGTGTTAAGAGGTGTTTGAAATGAAAAGTAAAAATAATCAATCGTGTAAGGAAGACCCATCCCTGGTTTTTTCTCTTATTAAACAAGAAAGATTTGATGTAATAAGAGATATGGTTTCAAATAATGAAATTGATGTAAATGCAGTGGATGTGGTAGGTAATGATGTAGTTACACGATTACTTAAAGCTAAACAATATGATTTAGTACTAGAATTAATGAAAAAGAGAAATTGGGATCCAAATCATCAAAATGATGATGGTAATACTTTTGGTCATATATTAGCCCAAGATGATTCTATCTCTACTGTTTTAATAGTAGAACAATTAACTAAGAAAAAGAATTATTTACCTAATATTAAAAATAAAAAGGGAGAAACTGCTTTAGATAGAGCAATTAATAGTAATTATTTATGTTGTGCTTTTAAAATATTAGAAGATAAGAGATTTAATAGTATAAATATTATTTCTTTTAAGAATTTATTTAATATGACTATTAAAAATTCTATGTATGGTAAGTATTCTAAAATTATGAACTTAGAGAATATTGTTGATAGTTTAGAGAGAAAAGAACTTGATAAGAATGTAAGTGAAGTAATTCATAAAATTGCGGATAATATGGAATATATAAAGAATGATATTATGAATCATAATAGGGTTGATTTTATTGAAGGAATAATTAATCAATCATATGGATTTTAAACAGTTAATTATTAACTGTTTTTTTTATGCTATAATGTAAATTAAGAAAGGGTTTTTATATGGTTTACGATGTTGTTGTATGTGGTGGTGGAATTGCAGGTGTTGCGGCGGCTTTAGCAGCTTCTAGGACAAGTAAGAAGGTATTATTAGTGGAGCGTGAATATGCTTTAGGTGGTTTAGCTACATTGGGAATAATATGTATTTATTTGCCTCTTTGTGATGGGGCTGGTTATAAGATGTGTGGTGGTTTAGCTGAATACTTATTGAAACTATCTTTAAAATATGGTCCTGGTAAAATACCAGAGGCTTGGTTAAATCCTAATAGTACACCTGAAGAGAGGATGCATCCTAATAGATATCGAGTAACATATAATCCGGCTTCTTTTATTATTGCAATGGAAGAAGAATTATTAAATAATGGGGTGGAAATATTATATGGTTCTCATATTTCAGGAGTAGAAGTAAATGATGGTATGATGAATTCTATTTATATTGAATCTAAGAGGGGAAGACAAGAAATAAAGGGTAAAACATTTATAGATACTACAGGGGATGCAGATATTTGTTATTTTGCAGGAGAGAAGACAATTGATGATAATGACAATAGAAAAGCTGGTTGGTATTTTTCATATGATGAGAAAGAATTAAAATTAAATGTTTTAGCAGACCCAGTTTATACAACTGTTCCAGAAGGTAGTAGAGCTTATTCTGGTGTTGATATGAGAGATGTTACGCAAAGTTGTATTGATAGTAGAAAAATGATTTTGAATGATTATTTAAATAAGAAAAAAGATAATAAAGATATTTATCCATTAATAATTCCAAGCTTTCATAGTCTACGTATGACAAGAAGATTAGATGGAGATTATCATTTTAGCATGAATGATGAAGGCATTTACTTTAAAGATTCTATTGGAATGCTTGGTAATTGGCATAGAAATAGGCAAGATAGATATTCTTTACCAGTTAGAATTATTGAGGCAAAAAATACTAATAATTTGTATGTAGCAGGTAGATGTGTACCGGCAGATAAAGAAGGGCAAGATTTAGTTAGGATTATACCTGCTTGTGCAGTTACGGGGGAGGCTGCTGGGACCATGGCGGCATATCAAGCTATTAATGGAAAAAAACCTAAAATTGAAGAACTACAAAAGATATTAAAAGATAATGGGGTTTTAATTGAACAAGATTTATTTAAAAGGGTAGTGTAATACTATTCTTTTTTGTGCTATAATATAAATGTTTTCGAGGAGGATTCTTTTTTTGAGTGATGAAGAAAAGAAAAAAATGCGCCAGGAATTGTGGAATAAGTTTTTTCAAGAACAAGATGGTATTAAAGCTAGTGATTTGTCAGAACAGTTAGAAGAGATTCGAGCAGTTTATGAGGAGTTTGGGAAACTCTTAGGAAAAGTGCCATGGAAAGTTGAAAAGGTTTCTTATTTGGAAAGAGATTATCTATCAATATGGTTAGGAATTTTTGTTGTTGTTATTGATATGGGGACGAATTCTATAGTAACTAATCCTTCCCTAATTGACCAAATTACAAATTCGTTAGGGCTTTTAAAAGATGAAGCTATAGATAATGTTTTAGATATAGTAGCTTTCTATAGGGAACATGAAGCTTTGTTTAGTATGCCTTCAAATCTTAAATATGTTGTTAGGATAGAAAAATGTGAGGCATACTCTGAACTTTCAATTTCATTATGGCAGAGACAAGCAATGTTGAGGTTTCTTTCCCCAGATCAAACTTTATATGAGACTATTTTTTGTGATGAGCATTTAGTTCCTTGTGGTCTTGATACTAAAAAAAGAATGAGTGAGGATGAGTTGAAAACTATTAAAAATGATGTGGGAAATATAGTGATTCCTTATAGTGTTATTCCTAGAGAATTATTTGAACTTGGGATACTGAAAAGAGAGAAAGCCAAAGAAATAGTAAAGGTATGAAATGTTAATTAAAAGAGGTGGTATGATGCATAAACCAGATTATAAAGAGGCAAGAACTCGGGATAGAAGAGATTATAATAGAGTTGATTTTTCATTTGCTAAAGATATTTTAAATAAATATGAAGGAAAAACATATTACATAAAAACATATGGTTGTCAAATGAATGAACATGATAGTGAGAATATAGCAGCTTTACTTGAAAAATTAGGTTTTAAAAAAGTAGATTCTTATTTAAAGGCTGATTTAGTATTACTTAATACTTGTAGTATTAGAGAGAATGCACATAATAAAGCCTTTGGAATGTTAGGACGTTTAAAACATTTAAAGAATGAAAAGAAAAATTTAATAGTAGGACTTTGTGGTTGTATGGCTCAAGAGTCTGGAGTAATTGAAAGAATACTGAAGGATTATAAGTTTGTTAATTTTGTATTAGGTACTCATAATATGTATCAATTACCAGAAATTTTAGATAAAGCTATTGTGGATAATTCTATGCAGATAGAAGTTTTTTCTAGAGAAGGGGATTTATATGAGGGACTTCCAGTTATAAGAGCTAATAGTTTTAAAGCATATGTTAATATTATTTATGGTTGTGATAAGTTTTGTACTTATTGTATAGTTCCTTACACTAGAGGTAGAGAAAGAAGTAGAAAAAAAGAAGATATT
>CACZGA010000062.1 GCA_902780585.1 uncultured Erysipelotrichaceae bacterium
ATTTCATATTCAAACGTAGCATAGGCTCTATCGCTACCTGTTAAAGGAATAGAAAAGATACCTTTCTTTATCCCATTTCGCCATTTTTCTATTTTCGCTACTACATCGGATTTGTCTATTAAATATGCCATATGCTTTATTATTAAAAATTACCATCATCCCAACATCTACCATGATAGAATTGACCTACATGTCGTTCTTGTTTTTCTGGTTCTTCTACTTTAAGAGTACAAATAGCAGTCTCCACTAAGTCAAGTGTATTTAAATAGATATTTACCTGTTCACCATTTAAATGTGATAAATCAGCATTTTTTAGTCTTTCAATCTCCGCTACAACAGCGTCTTTATCTATTAGCTTCATAATTGTATTTCTTTAGTGATGTGCATAAAATCTTGTAGTCCATATTCTTCACAAAAGTTTGTATCTTCTTCATCGGCACATTGTGAATTTAATGGACAATTTAAACACTTATCTCGACAACCTTTGTTAATTCTTTCAGCAAGATAATAATGTCCATAATATTCAATTATTGTTTTCATATACTTTGTTATTTTGGACTCTATAATACTTCTTAATAAACTCTGAACTGTTTCTTGCAAGACATTTAATCTCATCAAGAGCAGCCCAATCTTCCATAATCTTACCATTAAGAGTTTTCCTATCATTGGCTATCTGAGCAATATGGTCAAACCAACCAACTATAAGTTTCAAGTCTACCTCTTTCACTTTAAGGGTGTCAATGAAAGAAAGAATACTTCTATAAGCATCACGCATTCCTTTATCTTCCCACCATGCAGCATCACCCATTTCATCAAATGCTCCATTTGCTTTTAATCTGTTCTCTATCTCCGCCACTACAGCGGATTTGTCTATATACTTTGTCATATATTTATCTTCATTAAATCATACATAACATTACTTGCACTACATGCAGTAATTGGTCGATATATAAAGAAGTCCAATCTTTAATATTCCATTTTTTATAAAGGCCTCTACACTTCCAATAGTCAATAGCAATATGGCCAAAGAGAAGCATAGTTACTTTCCACCATGCGAATAATCCAAAAGGAATTAGTACAACTGATAATCCAAATGCCCAAATGGCACAATGAACAAATAGAATATAATTGTTCTTAGCTTTAAATTCTGCAAGGAATGTACCCTGCAATGGATAATCTAAGATGAGATTAGCCACATACAAAATCAATAATTCTTTCATACCTTACTCTCCTTTCATATATTTTCTAAAGTCCTCAATCATTTCATCAGTATCAACAAGGTCACACTCTTCACTAATACAATGATAGAGATATAAGTTAGCCTTATTTATAAATTCACAAGCCTTCTCAATAAAGGTATCAGTAAGTTTCTCTGCCACTTCCCTTGCTATAGAGTATTTAAGACTCTCAACAGAAGAACAGCAACCTCCAAGAATGTGATGCTCTTTCCATAGGTATTCGTCTATTTTATCCTTGAATTGAACAGGATAAGTTTCGGGTGATTCTTTTGTTTTCATAACACAATTTCTTTTTCAATTCCGCATAATCTTAAAGCATGTTGAAGTTGGTGAACATATTTTATGTCAGAATTACTACCTATTTCAATCCAAAAATACGGAAACATTTTTTTATTATGATGTTCAATAATATGAAATATTTTATATTTTGAAACGTGCAAACTCCAAACATCTTTATTTCTACTTGATGATATATTACGTGTTACTTTAAACCCATTCTTTTTAAGAATATTTGGAGTAAGAGGAATAGGTGCAACTTGGAGTATTCCATTATCTACCTCATCAATTACTCTTGAAGTCACTTTGATAACTTCACTTTTTGGAATCCCACAATCTTTTGTTATAATAACCCAGTTTCCCAGCATCAAATCCGATGCTTTAACCATTTTACTCATAAATATATCTTCTTTCTTTATTGTTATTTCTTGATAGCAATGCTTGCAATACTTCATGTATTCCATCAATAGGATAATCTTCAAAGGCTTTTTTAAGCTCTCTAACTACACTTTCTTTTGGCATATACCAATCAGTGAGCCACACTCTAAGGACTAGCTTGTGTTCTTCGGGAGTATATACTTTGCCTTTTCCGATTCCAGGGGCAATATTAAAGATACAATCATAAACGTCAATAGGAATACTCATTCCTCCAGTAGCTTCATAATGTTGTACAAATTGTATTGTATCAAACCATATTTGTTTATTGACTCTGTTAAAATCAACTTTAACTAATTGACGCTTATTTTCTTTGTCTGGAACATATATTCCTATTTCTTTTATCTTCATAACTTTATTTATTTTAGTGTGACTGTGGTCTGAGGGATTTAAGCCAATCAACCATTTCTTCCATAATCATAGTTTTCTTTGAAACTAATTTCTCTTTTTTAATAAGATTTTCAATGAAATCCGCAATATAATTAGCTTCTTCCTCATCCTCTTCACTCCACTCCTGTTTTAGTGGCTGTACTCTGTCTTTAAGAGATTTGAGCCAAGTAATTTTCCTGCCGTGAGGTAAAGAATTTTGTGCATTAAACCATTCCTCATTACTTCTTTCATAATCAGCAATTATACTACTAAGAATTATGTTGTCCTCTTCACTCCAAACAGGCTTCTGCTCAACAAGTTCCCATTTATCATCAAGTTGTATAAAATCATCCCTATCAGCACAAACAATGGTGTAATATCCGTTATTGAGTACTTCTTCTACAGTCCATTCTAAGCCATCACCATCTTTGAGTCTTATAATGTCACCAACCTTAAACTTTGGTTCAACCATAGCAGGCTTCTGCTCAATCTTCTTCAATTCTTTTTTTTCAGCATCCCATTCGTAGCCTGATTCTTTCATTTTTTGGAATAAAAGATTGTGTTGTTCTTGGGTAGATGGATAAATATTTACCAAGTCATCATCCATAAGACTATATATACTGTTGTTAATAAAATGCTCTCCATCATAACAGCAATAATATTCTATTGTACGACTTGCTATAACCTTTTTCTTTAACTCTCTAATTATAAAAATCTCTCCTTGGTATTCAAGCACATCACCATCCTTTGCATCTTGGATAGTCCAAGGTCTGCAATAAGTAGAAGGTGCAAATTCGATTTTTCCATTTCCTCTTAAACCTAAATTAATATAACCTTCTTTTGGAAGTTCTACAACTTGGTAAGCTCTGTGGTCATATACAACCCAATCACCTATCTCAAACTTATGTTCAACCTTATCAGCAGGCTTCTGCTCACCTTGCTTTTCGTCTTTCTTTGCAACCCTACTCAATTGTGAAAGATTAACAAGCACACCATCCTCGTTCCTTGTTACCTTGTCACCAACTTGGATAGAGTCACGGAACTTTTTATGCTGTTCTTGCTTTTCAAGCCAAGATTTAAGTTTATCTTTCGTACATTCACAAACATGTAATTGGTTTATCGCATAAACTACTTGTTTTCTTAACTTTTCATCCTCACTTTCTTTGAGTTCAGGATAAATATATTCTACAACGTTTTGTTCTTCTGGCGTGCAATCAAGCAATACCTTCTTTGCTTTTTCAATAGCCTCATCATAACGTTTGGCTTTTTCCTCTTGTGTCATAACTTTATTTTAATTAATTCTGTTGCTGTGTCTCTTGCGAGTTCCACAAGTGCTTCCTCGCTCATTTCATCGTCTTTGTAATAACCCATAAGAGCAGCCTCTTTTAGGGCATTAAGAATAATTTCTTCTGTTTTAGTCATTTTATTTGAATTTTGATAGTTACTTATATAATTTGTCTTTATCTGCTATACCTTTTTGCAAATGTACGAAAAAGTTGGAATGACTAAAAACTAACCTAATCTTTTAACATTTATTTTCCAATTCTTTCTTTGAGGGATTCGAGCCAATTGATTTCTTCATCACACACATTTTTACAATAAGTACGTTCTTTAATAGCCACTATGTCGTTGATAATTATTTCTATCATCGCTTCATCCTTTTCATTCCAAGTAGGCTTCTGCTTAAAAACATATCTTGATGCTGTATTATATCCATCAGGCGTCTTAACTATCCAAGCACCTACAGGAACTTCAAAATGGCTTCCGTCCTCGTTAAACAGCTTGAAAATATTGTCATGGGAATGAACATAACACTCGTAATCGTACCATGTTCTAAACCATTTGTCAAACTCTTGGTATTTCCCAGTAAACTCAATTACGTCTTTTAGGTTGTCTCCTGTCCACTGAATCATAGAAGGCCTCTGCTCACCCTGTCTTTCCAGCCAAACAATAATATCTTCCTTGTCAACACCATAATATTTATCCGCAGTTATTTCATTTCTAAAATGCTTAATAATTGCTTTCTTTATCTTCTCATCCTTTGATTCTTTGAGTTCGGGGAACATTTCTTCTTTCAAATCCTGTGTAAACATTATGTTTGCACCATCATATTTATGTAAGACTTTTAAAGCCTCGTCATAGGCTTTTGCTTTTTCTTCAATTGATAGTTCTTTCATAATTTATCGTATTCTTCTATTAGTTCTTTTTGCTTTTTCTTACAATGGTCATAGATAAGTTTAGCAAGTTCTTTATCCTCACTAACATTACCTGTACCAATCATACCTGTGAACTGTAAACAATTTGTTGCAGCATACCTAATAACAATTTCGTAACGATGTATATTGTTTTGCAATTTATTTGCTCTGTCAATTATTTCTTGCGTCATAATCACAACATTTTAAGTTCGTTTATATTCCTAATTTGTATTTAATTGCACAATCTGAACAGTAATCACGCACTACCCATCCAACAACAAACCTTTGAGCTTTGTCATTGTTGCACTCATCACAATATCTTTTATTACCTACTACCATAATCACAACATTTTAAGTTTTCTATATTCTGGAATTCTACGCCAATGTGTAATATTACAGCTATTCAGAAATTCTTCGTCAACTTCATCTTCGGTATGCCATCTATTTTGCGAATAGGAATATTCTGCTATTTTGGGGAGGTATCTATATGTCAGACCATTCTCATACCAAGATATAAGAACCCAATCATACAACTCTTTAGGTGGCATGAACTTTTTGCATGGAATCCAAAAACCGAAATAAGCAAGCGTAAGCCAAAATAATCTTTTCATAATTACAACATTTTAAGTTCGTTTATTTCTTTTTCAGTATCAGAAACTTTCTCTTTATAATAAGCAAGTTCTTTCTCTTTTTCTTTTATTTGAAGTTCTTTCACTCTGCCATTCCATTCCAACCATTTTGCATAGACAGAATCTCTGAATGTAGCGAGATTAGCATATCTTTCAATACTTTCAATATCATAAGGATGGTCATCAAATTCTATTATGAAAGATGGCGAAAGACTAATATTCCTGATTTGTAAATGAACTCTATCTTCATAATCTTTTGGATATTCTTTAATGAAATCTTGTACTTCTTTGTTTGCAATCCAATAGAACAACCAATGTTCTGTATTTATAATATAGTTATAAATTTCTTTTTCTATTGAAGATATTCTTTCAATTATTTCTTTTGGTTCCATAATTACAACATTTCAAGTTCGTGCAAAAGTTCTACCATAGCCACACAAGCATCAACAGGATTATTGAAAACCTCTGTTTTATAATTATTGGGCAACATAAATCCATCATAGTATTGAATCCAATAATATCCCTTATAATTAGATTCTAATGATGGACGACCTATATTTAGATTCTTAGGCAAAACACCAAGCAA
>CACZGA010000063.1 GCA_902780585.1 uncultured Erysipelotrichaceae bacterium
TTTAAAAGAAAAATCAGGATATCTACTAAATTCTATGCTTGTACCATTTTTATTAAGTGGTATGGATTTATTAACGAATGGAATATCTGATGCTCAAAGTATTGATATTGCCTGGAAAAGAGGAACTGGTGCTCCAAAAGGGCCATTTGAAATTATTGATACTGTAGGATTGACAACTGCCAAAAATATAGTTGAACAATATCAAAAAGTTCCTGGATTAATGAGTCCTTTATTAAAGAAAATGATGTTACCTTATAATTACAAGGGAATGTTAAATATGTTAAACCAATATATTGAAGAAGGAAAATTAGGGAAATCCTCTGGTGAAGGTTTTTATAAATATGACAAATCATAATCATTTGCAAATGTCATAATGTTGTGTTATATTTTATTTAGCAATTGAGAAAATCTAGATTCATAGATTTGTGCCGATTTTTCGTAAACACGTTAAATTGAGGCCCCAGTTTAAAAGCAAAGGACTTGTAAAAAAGTCCTTTTTATGTTATTATGTATGTAGCAAGAAATATTGCATAAAATAAAAATGGGAACATTCAGTTTCGCTAGTTGAATGTCTACCCTATTTCATTTAAGCAGACATTTAATCTATAAAGATTAGATGCCTTTTTTTATTACTATAATCAAAATGATTAAAAGGAATAAAATGATAGAGATGAGCTTTAAAACTTTTACGATAAAAGTTTTAGTTTTCATTTTATCAAACCTCCTTTCTTCTAGAAGATAAGAAGGTAGACATCCAACAACTAAATGTTCCTAAACGCAATATAACATTACACCTAGTAAAAACAAATCGAACATACATAGTTTTGTCATATTTCTCAACACTTTTTATTATAAAAAAGATAACTCTTTTAATTTTTCGAAATATATGTTATTTTTTATTCAAGCAATTGAGAAAATCTCAATTCATAGATTTGTGCCAATTTTTCGTATACACGTTAAATTGAGGCCCAAGTTTAAAAGCAAAGGACTTGTAAAAAAGTCCTTTTTATGTTATTATGTATGTAGCAAGAAATATTGCATAAAATAAAAATGGGAGCATTCAGTTTTTGCGAGTTGAATGTCTACCCAATTTTCATTAGTTAGACATTTAATTCATTGTTGATGAATTAAGTGTCATTTTTTTATTACTACTATCATAATGATAAGAAGGAATAAAATGATAGAAATGAGTTTTAAAACTCTTATAATAAAAGTTTTAGTTTTCACTTTATCAAACCTCCTTTCCTGTTGGATTAGAGGTAGACACTCAACAACTAAATGTTCCTAAACGCAATATAACATTATCTAAACTAAAAATCAATCGAACATACATAGTTTTGTTATATTTTTCAATAGTTTATCATAAAAGTAATAAATCTTTTTATTTTTCTAAATGTATGATATATTATATTTAATTGCAAGATGTTACTGGAGGATATTATTATGAAATATAAAGGTGTTATTACAGAATGGGATTCTCAATCTTTTGATACAGATTATATAGGGGTCATTCTTATTACTGAAGACGGACAATATATATATGGAAAAGAAGATAAGAATTTCGAAGGTGATAAATCTAGAATTGATCATGAAGACATTTTTAAGGCTTGTATAAGCGAATTGGGTATTAGTCTTCTTTGTCATGATCAAATGGATTACGCATATAGTTTAGCTTCTGATGAAAGAAACATTGTCAGTCTACAAATTATTCCTATCGATTCCATGGAACATGTTGTAATTGTCATGAATCTTAATAGTACTAATCAACAATTAGATGTCTTATATAAGATTCTAAGATACTTTGCTAGTTATAATTATGGTTTTACTGGTGATATTTGTTATGGTAATGCCCGTAAAAGGATATACAATGAAAAATCTGTTAATAAAATAGATTTTAGTGTTGGTTTCGATGATTATTGGCAAGAATTAACTACTGCTTTAGATGATTTAAAAGGAAAAAAAAGAAGTGGAAAATAGTTTTTTTGTTGAGTAATACTATTATTTCTGCAACACTTTCTATTTTTGTATTATTTTTAACGTAAAAAAAGCTATTCATTGGTGAATAGCTTTTTTAAATGTTTTCATCATCAGTTTGATTTCCAACTAATACATAGGCTGGGGAATCTTTAAAGCGATCTATGTGTGGATCATATTTTATTAAACCATCATCGTTTTTTTGTAGATCGTCTTTAAATGCAATATCTAATTTTTCTTTAATTTGGTCTTTTGAAAAAGGTTTAGCTATGTAATCAATAAATCCTTCAGCCAAATATTTTTCCTTAGCTCCAGCTATGGCGTCAGCAGTTAAAGCAATTGTTGGAATGTTAAAGTTAGGATTTTCTTTTAGTTTTTCTAAAGCAATTTCTCCTGACATATTTGGCATCATAATATCCATTAAAATTAAATCGTATTCATTTCCTTCTTTAATCTTATCTAAACATTCCTGTCCGTCATAGCACTCATCTAAAACTAAATTAAAATCTTGGAGAGCTTTTCTAGCTACTTTAATATTTAATTTGTTATCATCTACAATTAATACCTTTTTATTTTGATAATCAGTTTTAATATAATTCTTTCCTTTGAAAGTTGCATTTACTAAATTAGCCTCTGTTAATGGTCTAGACATCCTACTTATTTTTTGAGGAATATTTACAACAAATAGAGATCCCTGACCAAATTGTGATTGAACATTTATTGTTCCACCCATCATTTCAACTAAAGCCTTTGTTATGGCAAGACCTAAACCCGTTCCTTCAGTAGTAGTATTTTTTTCTACTTCTAATCTTTCAAACTTTTGGAATAGTTTATTAATATACTCTGCTTTTATCCCTCTTCCTGTATCTTTGCAAGAAACAATAATTGTGGATATATTTTTTGTTAAGTCATTAATACATTTAATGTTTAATTCTATCATTCCCTCTTCAGTATATTTGATAGAGTTTGTTAAGAGGTTGTTTATTATTTCCTTTACTTTTCCTTTATCACCTATTAATTCATAAGGAATGTCATCAGCAATATTTAAATGAAATAAAATATTCTTTTCACCAATTCTTGTTTCGGTAATTTTACACATATTTTCTATTTCTTCTTTAAAGTTATATGGGTTTTCTACTACTTCCATTTTATTAGCTTCTATTTTATTAATATCTAGTATATTACCTACTATCTCTAGTAATGTTTGAGAAGCATTAATAATATCTCTAGAGTTTTCCACTACTTCTTTAGGTACTTGATCCTCGTAATTTAAATTATCTTCTGATAATCCTACTATGGCATTTAATGGGGTTCTTATTTCATGGGACATACTAGACAAGAAATCAGATTTTGCATTGTTAGCTTTCTCTGCTTGATCCTTAGCAAGTTCCATTTGTTCTAACATCTTAACATCTGGATTTTCAATAGTAAAATACATAATATAATTAATAAAAGTTAACGAAATAGAAATAACAATTAAATACGGATTAAAATGAGAAACAAGCATTATAAAAAGGATTACACTAATCATAGATATTAAAGGAATATGTCTTTTATCAACTCTATGCAGATTAATCAAGACTATAAGAACAGATGATATAATATACAAAGAACAAATAATAAGCAAAGGAGTAAGTGAACTACCAGCAACACTATATCGATTATCTACAGATATTATTTCTACATTGCCAATAAAGATTAAGATTAAAAAAATCAAATCAACAATACTAACAATTAAAATTAATTTCTTATAATTATTCCTAATTTTATCATTAGTTATAATAGCAATATACATAAACAAACAACTTATATACACCATCAAAGCGGTAAAATCTATCTTATTCATGACCCCAATAAAATTTCTAATCTCATCAGTCAAAGTAATTAATCCAAACAACTGCAAAATACTTACAATTATTCCATCAAATAAAGCTAATATAATCATTAAAGAATACATACTATTTTCTATTAAAGATATTCTCTTTTTAAAAAAATAAGAAAAACACAATAAAGATGAAAAAAAGACAGAACATATGGGTAACAAAGCACCTTCCATAAAAATCACCAATTCTTTCTATTCATAATATGATTATATAATAAAAAACGGAAACAAAAAAGAGGAAATTAAATTCCTCTTTGAAATCTTTTTCTAGAAGTCTTAATAAGACCTTTTTCCATTTCTATTTCAAGTTGTTCTTGATCAGGTTTTGTCAAATATTCTGCAGAAGTTTCAATTTCAGAATCATAAAATTTTCTTACAGGAGCAACTCTTTTTCTAACCATATCTTCCCAATAATCGTTAGCATCAGAATACCCCGATATTAAATCATCTCTAGATACAAAGTGATTAGTTTTTCCACCTTTATCTGTGCTAGTACAATATTTCTCCATCATCAAGTAAACCCAAGTAGCCATTTTATCTCTAAGTTGTTGAATTGCTTCTTTTTCTGGAGTATTAGAAAAATTAATCATATTATCGACAATAGTATGAATAGAATCATCTTTTTCTAACAAATGTAGTTCTTTCTTATAATGTATCATAGGAACAACACCATAGCCACATTTCTTAGCAATTCGAACAATACCAGGCCATAAGTTTAAAACCAGTAAGTTAGGGGACTTATTCCATACACCCTCTGGATAATAAATAAGGCTCAATCCTAAGTCGTGTGCTTTTTCACATTTTCCAGGAATAGACTTACGACTATTTTGATTTTTACGATTAATTAAAAGTACCCCATTAATCCAAGCTATAAAACCATCCATAGTATTATAAAAAACTGGCAAACTACCAAATAAAAAATACGCATGACGATCAGCAGCCAAGACAGAGCAAAGAGCATCATCTTTAAACCCATGATTAGGAGCAAAGATAACAGGTTGATCTTTTGGCAAATCAGTGGCCACAAGATAACTCTTATCATCAATTTCAGAAGGTACCAATTTGTCGCGATCTTCAAATACCTGTTTGCTGGATAAAAAAGCCCCACCAACTAGTTTAATAACCTTATTAATTTGTCTTCGTACTATAACTGATTTTTCTGATAATACTTTATCGGGATTATCATCTAACAAATAACTAAAACGATCAGCCATAATATAGAATAATGGAGAGGGGCCGTAGTCACCCAACAAATCTGATCTGCTCTCAATATGTCCTTCATATTTAGCAAAGATTAAATCTAACTTTTTATCTAACAAGTTGTCTATTCCATCAGCAACTTTTTTAATATCCTTATTATACTCTTTTTCCAATTCTTTTTTTAATTTAGATGATAATATGCTTAGCACAAAGCAAGAAAAATCACCAAATATAGAATCATCCAAATAAATTAGTTCTCCCTTTTTAGCTAATTTATCACCTAATTCAAGTACATGTTTTTTTGTTTTTTTGCCAACATTTGTCAAAAAAAATTCTGGATTATTATCCAATATATACTGAATAGTTTCTTCAAAGCAATGCATTATTTTCTTTGAGCAATCACTAGAACACTTCATATTCCATCCCCCATGTGCAACATATTATATCATAAATTCACTTTTTTTTCAACTATACCAATATAAAAAAGCGTACATAATATAGTATATCTTTATAATTTTGCTATTAAATCATCAAACTCTGCTTCACTTAGGGGATATGGTTTATACGGTATTTCTATAGCGTCTTCAGAGTCTATTAGAGAAAATATCTTACCTCTTTTTATTTCACTACTTAGTTCTTTTTTTTCTTCTTTAGTGTAGTGTTTT
>CACZGA010000064.1 GCA_902780585.1 uncultured Erysipelotrichaceae bacterium
CTGAAGAAGTAATAAAGCCAGCAACAGATGCTATCACCGAAGTACCAGAAGAAAGTGGTGAAACAACACAAGGACCCGAAACAAAAGCTGTCACAATTTCAGATACCAGTACTGAAACAGATAAAGGAAAAGGTGAAGTTTCAGAGGAACCTAAAGACGTTCCATCTGAAGAAATAATAAAACCAGTTTCAGATGCTATCACCGAAGTACCAGAAGAAAGTGGTGAAACAGCGCAAGAACCAGAAACAAAAGCTGTCATAATTTCAGATACCAGTACTGAAACAGATAAAGGAAAAGGTGAAGTTTCAGAGGAACCTAAAGACGCTTCATCTGAAGAAATAATAAAACCAGCAACAGATGCTATCATCGAAGTAACAGAAGAAAGTGGTGAAGCAGCACAAGAACCAGAAACAAAAGCTGTCACAATTTCAGATGCTAGAACAACAGAAAGAGAAGAAACACCAGAAGAAGAAACTACAACTAAAGAAGAACCAGAAAATAATTCAAGCATTGAAGCAAGTCTAGATAAAGAAACAATTGTATCTGAAGACCAGGCAACTGAAGAAGGAACAAATAAAGAGGCTAGTTCAAATGCTATAACAAAAGAAGAACAAGGATCTACAGCTCCTAAACGAAGAAAATATGTCAAAAGCAATTCATTATATCAACTAATAGGTAGCGATAAAGAGTATGCAAATACAAAAACTGATATTATAATTAACACTTTAACAAAAGAAGAACAAGATTTTATCAATAGATCATTCACAAAAGGCTTGGACAACCCTCCTGCTGATAAAATAAGTGGTAAAGATAGAAACAAATTTGTAACAATAATAAATAAAATTAGAAGAAGGATAGAAAGCAATGACACTTTAATTGACATAATAATTAGTGAATTACCACCCGAAAAGCTGGAACTAATAATAAAATATGGAAATGGAACTATAACAGATGAAGATAAAGAAAAATACAAAAACCTTACATTTGAAATAAGTGAAAAGTTGAATAAAATTAACCCATTTTATGATTTAATAGATCCAAAGAAAGAATATACACAAGAGGAATATGATAAAATAATAAACACATTATCAGATAAAGAATTAACGTTTATTAATTCAAAATATACCAGTGGTTATGATAAAAAGCCAACATCAACCTTTAATTCCGCTGAATACATAAAACTTACCTCAATAATAATTAAAGTAAAAAGAAGATTAAGTACTTATTGTACTTCTAAGTCATTCTATGAATATATAGACAGAGAGAAAAAGGTACCTAGGGAATATATTGATATATTAATTAATAAACTAAGCCCTAACAAAAAGAAAGAATTAAATGATAGATTTGAAAATGGATTTGATCAACCACCTACATCTATACCAAATAAAAGCAATATTGTAATTCATAATAGAATTATAATTATATTAAGAGGAAGAATTTTCTCCCTTACTACTCTAAATGAATTAATAAATAAAGATGGTAAATACACCGAACAACAAATAAAAATAGTATTAAGCGTTCTAAGTGTCAAAGAAAAAGAATTTCTTATAGAAATATTTGGCAATGAATTAAACAATATTCAAAAACCAACATCAGGGAAAATATCTCAAAAACTAGCCAATATTACAATGAAAATCAGGAGTTTGTTAAAAGAATTAAAGCAAACAGACGAAGAACAATTTCTAGAAAAAAATGGGAAAAATAAAAGAAGAAAAAATAGGAAAAATAAAAGAAGAAAAAATAGGCCATTTTATGAATTGTTAGGTGGTAATATAGTATTAATCAATCTATTACTTGAAAAACAGGGACAAGATAGAAAAAGTGTTGTTAACAAACTCTTTGGAAACGGATTAGATAAACCCTCTACTATTTCACTAGATGATAAGGAAGCTAAAATATACCGTAGCATAACTCAAACAATAAAATCACAAATTCCAAATTATCCATCAAATCAATTAGATGAACATAATTTCTATAAACAAATAAATCAAATTATTTCCAAACCCCGTTCAATAGACAATTTGCAACGAATAATTGAGCATTCGTTAACAAAGGATGAAATAACAATCATTTTAATGAGGTATAGCTATGGATTAAAGAATCCACCCACAACAGTTTTAGATGATGAAATTTATAAAGAATACATAAACATAGTTATTAAACTTAAAGAAGGCATAAAAAAGAGCAAAAGTAAATCATTCCGTGATGAAGTAGATGAAGAAAGAAAACACAGCGCCGATGAATTCAATGCTGCTTTAAATAGCCTTACCCCTCTACAAAAAGAAGCCATAAAAAAAGTATATGGTCCAGATTTAGGAGGAAGTATACCATACAAAGCGTCCCAAAAAGACATACATAACTGTGATAATGCCATAACAAAAGTCAAAAAATTCCTAAAATCTGGTAAAGGAGCTATGCAAGCCCATGGAAATAACTCAAGATCAAGGGACTTTTACTATAAAGAGACAACCACTTTTCTAAAACAACCTCCAGAAATCCCACTACAAGATATACTTGAAACACTAGAAGCATCTATAATATACCATACCTGTATAGAACGTTATTCATATGAAGACTTACGTGAAATATTAGATATGCATGAAGAAGCCATACAAAAAATAGAAGAAAATGCCTTAGGAAAATTAAACGACTATATAATAGCACATAATGTGATTGGAGAAGAAACCGAAAAAGATTCAAAGAAGGTTCTACAAAAAAAACTTTAAAGTTCAATAAAGAGCTTTAAAGTTTTTTTCTAAATTAAATAAAAATATGATATAATAACCCATAATTTAAAAAGACTTATAGAAAGGAGGAATAGATAATGGCTACAAATAAAACTGATATTTATCCATCAATAGTTAAAAAAATAGCTAAAAACCTCCAAACAAGGCATATTAGGATGGGAGGTGATAATAATGGGTACTAATCAACCAAGTTATGCTCATATCAAAATACACGCTAGTAATCTACCTATACCAAACAAATATAAAACTCTAAAAGACACCAGAGCCAAAGAAACAGCCCCTACTTTTCCCAAACCACAAAAAGAAAACACTATTGTAACTGAAACCGAAACGCCAGAAGTAAAAATAATTAACCATCTTCATATTTATATAGATAAAGAAAACAAATATCCCCCCGAATTAATTGACGATATAATAAGCCATCTAACTACTGAAGACTTCTCATGGCTTGAATATACATTTAAAGGTGATTTCTATACTCCTGAAACAATACCTTTAAATAGACCCGATTATGAAAAATTCAGGAGAGTAATACGAATAATAAGAAGCAAATTAAAAAATTCAAAATCATTTAAGGAAATAGTAGATGATGAGGGAATCCATTCCCTAGAAGAAATTGAAACAATTATGAAAACATTATCTCCAAGTAACCAAGAATTAATTGAATCCATGTTTGGTTCTGATTATACAAAAAAAATATATTTTTATAATGCACCTATTCGTCAATACCATAACATAGTTTACAGAGTAAAAGAATTATTACTTATTAACACACAATCATTCTACGAATGTGTAGATAAAAATAAAAGGCTTAAACAAAAAGAAATAAATCTAATAGTAGAAGCGCATACATTTAAAGAAAGAAAAATTCTTTTAATAAAATACAAAAACGGTCTAAACAAACCACCTACAACTTTATTTGATGTAGATAATGAAAAAGCTTTTTATAGTTTAATAGCAGAACTAAGAAGAGAAGTAAATTCCGCAAAAACATTTTATGAATTAATAAATAGTGGAAGAGAAAAATATACAAAAAAGGAAATTGATACTGCAATATCACTATTAACACCACCATATCAAAAAGCTCTTAAAGAATTATATGGTGAAGATTTATCCAATAGAATTATAACTGCAAATAAAAGAAAAAAATACATAGCTGAATTCGTAAGAAAAAAATTAAGAAAAATGAAGGAAGATGAAAAAAAGAAAACCTCAAAGACTACACCTAAACAAAAAAAGGCAAAGAAAGTAAAGTCTACACCAAAATCAGATAACAAAGAAAAATCTATAAAAGTCAGAAAAGCAAAACCTTTATATGACTTATTAAAGGCCGGCAGAAATATCCCTAATGAAGTAATAGATGAGTTAATAAAAAATCTAAGTGAAAATGAAAAAAAAGCACTTAATGATAGATATCAAAATGGATTTGATAAACCTCCCACTGAAGAAATACCCAAAGATAAAAAAGCTTTCTACGACGGCATAAAAAGGAAATTAAAAAAACAACTAGACAAATTTTTTATCATATCAGATAACGAAGAACTAGAATCATTTTATACTCTTGTAGGTAAACATGGCGGTTACACCAAAGAACAAATAGACGCAGTTTTTAAACTATTAACAAAAGGATTTAGATAATCCTCCACCCAATAAATTAGAAAAAAGCAAAGCCAAAAAATATGAATTCTTACTTGGAAAAATAAGAAACAGACTATTAGTTAATGCCCTACCATTCTATATTTATATAGACAAAACTGGAAAATATTCTCAAGAAATAATAGATAAAGTTATTGCTTCACGTTCTCCTACAGAAAGAGCCTCATTACATGCAAGATATGAAAATGGTTTTGATAATCCCCCTACTAACAATTTAGATAAAGATTTAATAGACGAATGTTCTAGGATAGCTAATGGCATTAGAAAAAGATTAAGTGGTAGAAAATCTTTTTACGAATATGTAGATAAAGAAAAAAAATATACCAAAGAAGATATTGATAGAGCCATAGAAAGATTAAATCAAAATCAAAGAAATGAAATTAATACTATTTTTAATAATAACCTATCACAACCAACGCTTGTTGAAGGAAAAAAGAATCAATCAAGATTATCCTATTTAGTTAAAAGAATAAACACAATATTAAATGAATCTGAAAAAAAGCCAGATTTTGTTTCAATAATAATATATATACCAGAAGTAATAGAAATTGCTAAAACAAGTAATAATGCTTCTTCAAACTCAATAGACGAATTCCTAAACAAAGTCCCAACAAGTGAAATAAGCAATATACTAGATGATACAGAAGCTGCTATATTATATCGAATATATAATAAAAAAGGAAACTATGCTGAAATAAGTAGAGATTTAAATATGAGTGAGCAAGAAATAAAAAAAATAGAACACTCTGCCCTAACAAAAATAAGCAACTACATAAAAACTATTACTGGTGTTGATGAGGATAGTAATAATCCTCAAGAGACATCTTCAAATAAACAACTTAAAAAAAATAGACTTAATTAATGAAATTATAATAATTATGTGTTATAATATATGAAAACTATTAAAGGGGGAAAATATATGTATAAAGTAAAAAGATTTAGTACAACAGCAGCATTATTATTAATACTTGCTTCTACACCGTCAATAAGCGCATCAGGTGGATACCCTGAATATAAAGCGCCAGCAATAACAGGAGAAAACCTTGAGTTAGAAGATTGTTTCCAATATATTTATAGAGATGGAATTGTTCTAAAAGCCTATAAACCAGAAAACACATTATTTGTAGTAGACCTAGAATCAGGGACAGTAAATACTTATTTAATCCTAGTAGAAAAAGCAACATATTTTGAACCTGTTTTTAATAAGGATCACAAATTTCCAAACTATTATAGTCCAGTTGAGCAAGAAGCTTTTGCATTGTATGATACACAAGGAAAAACAATAAGAAAAGGTACAGGGCCTATACAAAAATCATTTGATGATAGAATATGTATTTTTGGACCAGAATTACCAAATTATATGGAAGAATATAAAGGAAAAAGCTACTTAACTAGACAAGATATACCTCCAATAGAAAAAAAGTTAGGAGGAATTGCTAAAAAGATAGTAGATTTTAAAGGACAAGAGCAACAAAAGGGACAAGAAAACAACCCAAAAGTTAATGTAAAATCAAACTAAAGTACACAATATTCACATCATTTGTTTTAACTTAATCATTATTACAAATAAAAATATCAAATAAATAACTTAAACGGTATTATAAAACTAAGTACATATTTTTATGTACTTTTTTATATACATATATAATAATTATTATTCCTTTTCCACCTAAAATGTGATATAATACAGCCTATATTTAAGGGGGATTATAATAATGACTAAAGCAAATGATATATTTCGCTCACTAGCAACAAGACTACAAGTATTATACAATAGATACTCATTTATAATAACAAGAGAGTACTTCGACAAGCTTGTTATATCAGAAATAGAAGCAACAATAGACTTATTTGCAAATGAGCCAGACGGATCTTTTTTAATAAATATGATTGAATTGTATCTAACAAATATTATAAAAAAACAGCTTGAATCCCCAGAAACACAATTAGATGTAATAAATAGATATATAAACCATATCTTCATAGATCAATCAGACCAAAGCGAAATAGAAATGTTTAATGAATTAGATAACTTTTTTAAAAAATATAAAATTGATGTTGATACATCTTTAATTTCATTGCTATTAACTGAAAACGAAGCGTTTCAAGCAAAGGCGTATTCACTATTAAAAAATAATGAGGAAGATATATATTTTAACTTAGAAGAATCATTTAAAGGGAACAAAACAATAGCTGCTGTAATAGAAACTTACATCACCATATTTGGTCTTGACCAAATTGATGATAATGCTGATGCTGCTGAATATGACGAAAGTGACACAAATTTAGAAATCGCAGGACAATACAAAAAAGTACCACTATTAACAAGAGAAGAAGAAATAAAGTATGCAAAAGCAATTCATGGTAACGATCCTATCAAAGCTGAAGAAGCTAGAGAAAAATTTCGCCAACACAATCAAAGATTAATATATAAAATGGCAGGAAAATATGCTAATTGGTTTAATTATGATGATCTTGTTCAAGAAGGAAGGCTAGCTTTAGAAAAAGCAATTGAAGGATTCGACCCCTCTTTAGGAAATAGATTTTCAACCTATGCTGTACCCAAAATAAAGCAAGAAATATTAAGAGCAATAATCAAAAAAGAAGAACTTATTCATATTGCCGCTGATGAAAGACAAGCAATGTTTAAAATGGAAAACATTCGAAAAAAATTAACCCAAAAATATAATAGAGAACCAACCATAGATGAACTAGCTAGAGCAATGAGAATCTCCGTTAAAAAAGTAAGAGAGTATATATACTATAAAACTAATTATCAGGCAAAATCTCTAGACAGTCCAATTAGTCATGATATAGGATCTGCTTCTATTAAAGATTTTATAAAAGATGATACCATTACTAGTATTGAAAAAGTCGTAATGCAACGAGATTTAAGAGAGAAATTAATTCAAGTAATCAACATAGTATGTGGCTACGAAAAAGGCAAAGATAATTCTGAAATGAATACAAGAAATAGAGAAATATTAATAAAATATTTTGGAATTAAAACAGGTAAAGAATACTCACAAATAGAACTTGGAACAGATTATGGTATAACCAGTGAAAGAGTCAGAGCACTTGTAGATTCATTTTTAATTAAGATGGGACCCTTAGCTCTCGAAATGGGGCTACAAGAATATCTTCAAAATCCTCAAAAAGGGATAGCTTATGTAAAAGGAATAGAAGAAAGAAAAGAACAAGCAAAAAAAGATAAGCAAAAAATTAAAACTACCATAACTACAATAAAAAGAAGCCTACCTCCAGTAATAAATGGTTTACTAGAACCATTATCAGATAAAGAACAATATGTTACTATTTTTTCATGTGGCTTAGATGGAAATGGTGAAAGAACTATAGAAGAGCTAAGTACACAATTAAAAACAAAACCTAGAAGCATAAGAAATTTAAAAACAAATTCTTTTAAAAAAATTCCACCTATAGATTTTTTACTTAGTTTAGAATACTCATTAAATCTAAATAGACTAGATTATGTCACTACTGAACTAGATAAAATAATAAAAAACAAAATAAAAGAAGATGAGTATTTTAAAGAAACAGAAAACGTAAGGGAAGAAAATAGAAGAAATAGAGAGTATTATAAAAAAGCCAGAACAAAGAAAAAAGCACAAAAACAAGCTTTAGTAAGCAGTTAAAAATAATAGAGAAATAGTTATTATTTCTCTATTTTTTATATTGTATCTTCAGCATATTTTGAAGTATATAAATCTTTATTATCATCTTCTTCAACAGATACTCCATTAATAATATCTTCCATATTAGGTAAATCCTTAGTAGATGATAAACCAAAATAATCTAAAAATTCATTTGTAGTTTCATATAAAATAGGTCTTCCTGGCAAATCACTTCTACCGCTCTCTTTAATAAACCCCTTGGCCACCAACTTTCTAAGTATAGAAACGGAACCCACACCTCTAATATTATCAATTTGTACCCTAGTAATAGGTTCATTATAAGCAATAATCGCCAAAGTCTCTAATGCAGCTTGTGATAATGTATTAGTTTCAGGGTTCTCTATTAACTTTTGATAATATTCTTTATGTTCAAACTTAGTAGTTAATTTAAATCTATTCCCTAGAAAATCAATTCTAAGTCCCCTATCTTCACTCTCATAATCTTTCTTTAAATCCATTATTAAATTTTTAGCTTCTTCAGCTGTAATATTTAAAACGTCGCTTATTTGTTCAATAGTTAATCCATCTTCCCCAACTACAAATAATAAGCCTTCCAACACTGCTTTATGCATTTGAACTCACCTCACATATAATATCATCAAAAGAGTTGTTTTGTATAATATTAATTTCTTGGTTCTTCGCCATCTCTAAAATAGCTAAAAATGTAACTACAATATACTCTTTAGTAATTACAGGAAATAATTCAAAAAAAGAAACTTTCTTTTTTTCTTTTAATAATCTTCTAATATCATGACAACGAGAAGTAACACTAATCTCATTTTCAGTTACTTTTGTTTGTAATGGACGATTTTGTTGTTTTCTTTGATAATACTTAATAAATGCCCCTATTAAATCATCTAAAGTAACATTAGCATGTATTTCCTTATTATCTTCTACATATTGCCTAATATTTTCAGGAGCTTTTGTATGTATTTCCTTACGGACTTGTTCTTTTTCCTGTAACAATTTAGTAACATCTTTATAAGCTTGATATTCTAAAAGTCTCTCCACCAATTCCTCTCGCGGATCAACATCTTCTTCATCTTCTTCAACTTTTTGATTTGGAAGCAATAATTTAGATTTAATTTCTAATAATTCAGCTGCTAAAACCAAATATTCAGAAGATACTTCTAAATTCATTTTCTCTTGTTGCTCTAAAAAATTCATATATTGACTAGTAATAGCTTCCATTTCAATATTCATAATATCCATTTTAGATTCCTTTATTAAATGAAGAAGTAAATCTAATGGTCCCTCAAAATCATTAATTTTAAATTCCATTTCCAAAAGTATCACTCCAAACTGAATATATTATCCATTTAATCATATAAATATTAACAAAATTTGTCAACCAAACAAAAAAAATAACCAAGAGTAAACTCTTGATTATTTAATTAAAAATATTAAACACGTCTACAAGTATAAGTATAAGTTTTAGGCATTATTTCATTAGTATATTTATCTAAAGGATAATAACTAGTTCCCTTAGCTACACCATATTCTGTATTTATTCCAAATGGGTAATAAGCATTTCCACCATTTAATTTTACTCTATTTATTTTTGCCTTATTTCCTTCAACAGCAAGATGTATATCTCTAGCTGGTATATCAATTGCTGGTAAATCATTTGTTGGTATATCAATATCTAATGAATCACCATCTAACAAACTCATAAGATGTTGCATAGTACAAGCTAATTGATAATCTTCAGATTGCTCTCCCATAGAATAATTTGTATTTTTTTCAATATCATTTTTAATCTCTTCCAACATAATTTCATATGGATTTTGTTTTATTGTATCTGTTACGTACTTATAAACTGTTTCAACAGCTTCATCTAATGTATGTGG
>CACZGA010000065.1 GCA_902780585.1 uncultured Erysipelotrichaceae bacterium
TTCATCTATAGTATCAGATATATTTAATTCTAAAGCTTTTTTAAAACAAAATAATTTATAAAGTCTTAATTTTCTATAAAAAGAATTTATATCGTCACTGTTCTGAATATTAATACATAATTTACTCATAAAATCACCTATAACACAATTATTCTATCATAATCATAAATATGATGATAGGCTTTTTATTGCCAAAACAACAAAAAAAATATATAATAAACCCCGAGGTGAGAAAAATGGGATTAAATCTAACAGAGGAATATATCCATCCAATAAAATATTGTGGTCAGAATGGTGGGAATTTTACTTATATTCGTAGTGAAGCTGTAGAGGCTGGGAATAGCAAAGAAAGAGCTATAAGCGGAGATTTAGGACCAGGGCTATTTTTAAATAGTAAAAATGATGATGAGGCGTCAGTATATTTAAGAGTATATATGACTGGTAAAGTTCAATTTGGGGTAGTAGAAAGCAATGGCGATAGTACCGACTTTACATATTATGGTCATAATTATTTTGCTAGACAAGGATCATCTCCTTATTTAGTAGGTGTATCATTCTCTCAAAAGATTGCAGGAGAAGAAAGAAATATTTCTATAACAGGTATGAAACAAGGCAGTAAATTTATAGCAAGACCCACAATAAACGTATCAGGAATTAATCAAGAAGGGAAATACATTATCTCAACTCCTGAAGATGTAGTAGACTATACAATTCTATCTGGTAATGGAAATAATAAAGACCAAGTAGACTATAATGCAGCGTGTGAAGTAGCATTAAATAATCTGTGCTCATATCTTGCTCAACAAGAATATATTAAGGGCTTCATTAAACAAGTAATAGCTTTCTCAGATAATAAAACAGGTGGAGAAATAACAGGTAATGAGGATCCATTCTTTCAACGTGAAAAAAGTTTTGCGGAAGCTTTGAGATTATTAACTACAGAATATGATTTTGATTATGCTCAACCTTTGAATGATTGCTTGTTAAGATCACTTGGCTTAGCAATGATAAACGCCCAAGGCAACCTATTCCCAGGCAAAGCTAAAGAATATGGATATCCAGGTCGTGTAAGATAAAAGGTATAACACTTTTATCTTTTTTTATTGTTATCTTGTTTTTTAGTTTAACTACTTGTATAATCATATTGTTAAAAAAGAAAGAGGGATATTATGTTAGATTGTATATTAGATGGCTTAATAGATACATTAAAACTACTACCATATTTATTTGTAACATTTTTATTATTATTAAGTAAAAAAAATCAGAAGATACTTCAAAAAAATAAAAAATATGGTCCTCTAATCGGTTCTTTATTAGGAGCTCTACCACAATGTGGTTTTAGTACTATGGCTGCCAGTTTATTTTCATCTAAGATAATTACTATGGGTACATTAATATCTGTCTTTTTAGCGACATCTGATGAAATGCTACCAATTATGCTTAGTGAGAAAATACAGATTTTAGAAATATTAAAAATAATAGGTTTTAAAATAATAGTAGCTTTAATAGTAGGTATACTAATAGATATATTATTCCAATCAAAACAACCAAGAGAAGATATTCATCACTTATGTGAAAAAGATCATTGTGATTGTGATCATGATGGTATATTTCTTTCTAGTATTAAACATACCATTAAAATAGTATTATTTATTTTAATTGCTAATGTAGGTATAAATCTAATTATACATTGGATAGGAGAGGAATCTCTAAAAAAACTACTTTTAAATAATAATATAATAACTTATTTTATTGCGAGCCTAATAGGTTTAATTCCAAATTGCGCTAGTAGTGTAATAATGACTGAATTATATATCTCTAGTTTTATATCACTTGGTACGTTATTATCAGGCTTATTAACTGGAAGTGGTTTAGGCATCTTAATTTTATTAAAATCAAATGACAACCCCAAAGAAAATATAAAAATAATTTCTATTATATATTTTGTAGGAGTTACAGTTGGTCTTTTAGTAGATATTTTATTATAAAGGAGGATAATATGAATAAAAGAATAATTATAATAATATTAGTATTAATAATAATAGTAATTGGAGGATACCTTTATATGAAAAAAGAAAAAGTAGAAATAACTAATATAAAATATTTTGAGTATTATCATAGCGCAGGTATGATGATGAATTCGGATGAAAGATATATTTTAGAAAAAGTAAAAGATTCGTACAAAATTACAGTTAAGAAAGTAAATGAACCACCTGAATCAGCAATTACCAAGAAAGTATCAATAGACTTTGTACAAGAATTAGAAAATATTCTAAAAAAATATAATGTTGAAAAATGGGATGGTTTTAATAAATCAGATCCAAACGTATTAGATGGATCATCTTTTTCAATAACAATTAATATGACAGATGGTAATCATATTAATGCCCATGGTTATATGATGTATCCAAAAGATTACGGTAAAGTAGTTAAAGAGATAGAGGAATTATTTGAAGGAGAATAAACTAGATAAAATTGACAAATATACGTAATCATGTTATAATATGACGCTAATAGGGGATGAGAAATTATTATGCACACATATTATAATGCGTCCATAGTTTTTAAAAAGGATACACATACACCGAGTGTGGCTCAAATTGCTATTTTGTTGGGGAAAAAAGAAAATGTAAATGTTTTTGAAGCTAACGAAGATAAAGACGGAAATATTTACATCCATTTTACATTTAGTTTAGATGCTGAAGAAGCTGTCATTAATTATCTGCAGAACATTACCCAAGATTTTAGATTAGATTGTGGGAAAATATATAGCAAAGACGATCTTTATAGAGAAACAAAACATTTAAATACACCTGTAGGTGGAGTTTCCGAGAACGGAAGATATAACAAAATATTATTATTTCACGAACTATCTAATTCGACATTTGGATTAAGTAGTAGAGTATACGGGTATGAAAGTGGGAATTTGATTTCTCTCTTAACTAAAGTTTATGTTGACGGAAAACAAACATTAGCTCGAATCGAAATGCTAAAAAACGAATTTTATGTTTCTGGAAGAAAGGCAGGATATCATAGTATAGAATACCCAACATATCGAATGATAGATAAAGCAGGCCCATATTCTGTGGAATTATTTCAGAGTTGGCAAAATTATCAAACAGGGTCATGTTTTCCAGGATGCGTAAGAAATGAAGAAGAATTAAAAAATGTTCTTCGCGATTACTATCCAGACTTTAAAGAGATGTTTTCGACTCAATTTGTTGGATCAAATTTCGTTTTAACACCAACTGGAAAATATTTTGAGAGATTAGAAACGGTCGAAAAAAAAACTAGAAAATATTACGAACCACCCGAATACGAATTAAATAAATTGTTTGCAACAAGAAATCAAGCAATCATTGAACAACAAATAGCTTCTAGGTATTATATACCAGGACTACCAGATGTTATAGAAGCAGAATTAATAGAAATGTTTTGCAAGAAAAACGGGATGATGGATGAGCAAGATATTTCTAAACCTCTTTATACTAATATGGTTTATTCATTTGAAGCTAACTTACCTGGTTCTATTCACCCAAAAAGCAAAAATTACGTTCCACTTTATATATTTTTATGCAAAAGACCAGATATAATTACGCTGGAATCCAATTTTAGATGGGCTGATGAAGACACCTTATATAAATCAATGGTAAATAAAAGTAATTCAAAACAAGCAGCTATTATACTAAGAATGTACGATATATTCCAAAGAGTATTACTAGGTGAGGTTGAACCTAATAGAAAAAGTATTATGATGGAGTTCAAACAAACTGATATAAAATATGCATGTCTAAGAGACCCAATAGAGTGGAAGTGGATAGAAGGTATAGCAACAAAACTTGTGCTTTACTATACAGTATTAGCTCTAGAAGAAGCTGAGGAAAAAACAGAAGAACAACATGAAATGTCAAGGAATGCTATATTAGGAGATCTACACCAAGAGATAATAAGTGAAACAAATTGTAATATAAGAGAGAGCTTAATGTCTGCATTCCCTATAAAAAATGAGCATTTAAATGCAATCACTACCAGGGATGATAGAATATGTGAATTAATTAGGCAAGCCCAACAGGATAGAAAAAAACACTATACATATTAAATGACTATGACGAACTCAACTAATTGTTGAGTTTTTTTCAACTACAAATAGATAGAAAAATATAATTATTATGATACAATCTTTACAAGAGGTGAATATATGAAAAATATAAAAACAATTATTGCGATAGTATGTATCATAATAGGAGGCTTAATAGGTTTTTCTATTGCGTATACTCCTACAGAAAAAGCTTTACCAAAACCAGAAACTACTGGTGGAGAAAGAGGTATGTTAGGAATAGATAAAAATATTAATGAAGAAACTATTGATGAATATCTTAATAGAACAGATTCTGTATATAGAGATATGCGAATGTTAGAAGATCCAGGTAATTATGCCGCTATTGGAGGGGATTCATTTCTTTCTGGTTTTGTCAAAGGCTTCGAAGTAATTCCTTATCCATACCTAACCGCAGTAAAAGGTTTACCAGAAGAAGTAGGGGAAAGCTATACTGGTAGAACATTATTTAAAGAAACAGAAGAAGGTAAATATGAAGCTAACTATCAAGAATCACTTGAAATATTAGAATACTATTTTCCAAAAGATAAAAACATATTTCTAATGTGTGGTGGTGGTGGTTACGCCGGTATGACTAAAAGCTTACTTGTATCTCTAGGTTGGGATGAGAATAAAATATATAATGTAGGTGGCTATTGGTATTACGAAGGAAAAAATAAAGTAGAAGTAAAAGATGATGATAAATACAATTTCTGGAAAGTTACATATCATGATATAGATTTTGATTCATTAACAGAGGTCTAAATGAAAAAAATAATTATATGTTTAATAAGTATCTTTCTATTAGTGGGATGTTCTGCTGTAGAAGACAAAATATACTTAACAGATAAATATTATGATAATAGTAATAATTCCTTTCTAGAAATTGATGAAGACAAAATAAATGACTTAAAAGATGATACTTATATACTTTATGTATTTAATAGTTTCTGTAAATTTTCAATACCATGTGATTCTATATTTGAAGAGTTTATGAAGAATAATAATATAAGTATTATATCTATACCTTATGATAAATATAAAAAAACAGACTTCGTAAAAAAAGTAAAATATGCCCCAACAATTATTATTATTCATAAAAATAAAATAGTAGCATATTTAGATGCTGATAAAGATGAAGATGTAGATAAATATCAAGATATAAAGGCTTTTACTAATTGGGTAAATCAATATGTTTATTTAGAAAAATAAGTAACTTAACATACATAGATTAAAATATTATTAAAAGAGAAAAATTTTTTTTGATTTTCTCTTTTTTTGTTGTATAATTTAAATAGGTGATAGAATGAAAAATAGAAAAGGAACTACCTTAATCGAATTGATAATAACTATAGGTCTTATGGGTGTTATTACAGTTATAGCAATCCCATTACTTAGAAACGTTAGAGAAAAAAATAATGAAAAGCAATATACTACCTATGAAGAAAACCTAAAATACGCAGCAAAACTATATCTAGATTCTTATGAAGAAGATCTATTTGGTAGAAAAGATAATGGTTGTGCTATTATTACTTTTAACCAACTTAAATCAAAAAATTACATTAAAGATATACCAATAGAAAATACAACCTGTGATGTATCAGAAACTTATGTAAAAGTAGTTAAAATAAATGGTAAATATGGATACTCTACAAGTTTAGTATGTGGTAGTAAAAGTGCAGATGGAACATTTTCAGAAACAGCAAGATACCCTAAAGAAGGAATTTCAGATAGTGATGTATGTGGTGAAAGTGCTTCTACAATAATGAGAATTGATGCAGAACCAGCACCACCTCAAGAATCTATCTCATATAAGAGAAGAAATCTTTATATAAAAATATCAAGTGACACGGGTATTAATTTAAATTCTGCTATATCTTATGGATTTAGTTTGAGTAGTAATACTAGTGAGCCTCAATTAATAGATGGCTGGAAACAACTTGATTTAAGTGTTCCATCATTGGATAAACAAATAAAAGATATTGAAGCAGGAAATACAATAGTGGTTAAATCTAATAAAATAATAACACCAGATCTTTTAACAGGAGACTGCTATTTAATAGTTAAAGTGGAAGATTTAAGAGATGCCTCAGGTAATATCTGGAATAAAGATTCAGATAATCATGATTCAATAATAGCATTCGGAGGATATAGATTAGATAATACACCACCATTGTTCAATGACTCTGCTGTTATATCATCAATTGAAGAATATAATTCAACAACACCAAAATTAGATTTAAAGGCAACAGATAATTATAGTAATGATAGTCAAATGAGAATGTGTGTTTCATACGAAGAAGATACTTGTGATAAATCATTAACAGCAGTTAAGAATTACTCACCATATGATAGTACAAAAGAATTACCAGAAATAAGTAGTACTAATGATGGTTCAACTCATAAAATATATGTAACAATAGCTGATGCAGCTGGAAACTATGCAACTCAAGAATTTACTTATACTGTAGACTTAATATATGACTTGAGTTATTCATTAGATGGTGGTAGCCATGGAAGCAGTCATCCATCTATAGCAGTATCTAATAAAGAATTTACCTTAAGTAATCCTACTAAAGCTAACTTGGTGACATTGGAAGTGGCATCTGGGATAAATATAGATTATGCTGGATCATCATTTACCAGTACATCTCAAAGT
>CACZGA010000066.1 GCA_902780585.1 uncultured Erysipelotrichaceae bacterium
TAACCAATCCTACTACAATTCTAATAAAAAAGAGTGTAATGTTCAATCCTGATCAATGGATTTACTAATTACACTTTCATAGTACCATATTAAGATATTCCCGTACACTAGGTGAGAAACACTCTCATCTTTTTTAGTAATATTGCAATCAATATAAATTTTGACATTTTAAGAGAAATATGGTATATTAATGTTGCTTTTGAAAGGGAGAGATTAAAATGTTAAATAATCAATTAACTACGACAACTTATACAACAACATTAAAATCAATTAGTTACATTGATTGTTTTAGCATTGCTTAAGTGAAAATATAAATAAATTATATTGTTTATGCAAGTCTATTACAATCAAGTAATAGACTTTTTATATTTATTGATAAAAAATAATAAATTAATGATATAATATTACTAGAAATACTATGATATAGGACATGGTTATTAAATGTAGTTTCAAAGAGAGTTATCGGTTGGTGTAAGATAATAACAAGTTTAATAATTACTACCTATTAGTTGCACCAGAAATGGAATGCCCGAGAATATCGGTTACAAAAATTAAGTTAAATAAGAGGATGGTACCGTCTTTATAGACTCCTTAGGTATCCATTCTCTTTTTGTTTTAAAGGAGATGATTAGGTATCCATTCTCTTTTTGTTTTAAAGGAGATGATAAATATGACGGAAACGAAAAGTGATACGATTATCTCCCTGTCAAAAGCAAATAAAGAAAGAAGGTAAAAATATGAATAAGAAATGTGTAGAATTACTTAAAAAAGTAATTAATAATAATTATCATAATATAAGATTAGATAACATGTCTTATAATGATGATGAATTTTACTATGAGTTCAAATCTGATGAACAAGTTAGTGAAAATGATTTTGAAAAACTAGAAAATGAAATTAGAAAACTAGATGATAGTATTCATGTAAAATTATTAAGAGTTAGTGGAGTTTATTTTGAAGGTAATGCTAACAACGAAATGATCAGTAGAATTGTAGGTAAAGCATTTGCTAGTCAAGAAGAATTAGATAAATACAATAAATTTGTAGAAGAAGCTAAGGAAAGAGATCATAGAAAAATTGGTCAAGATTTAGATTTATTCTGTTTCTCTGATTATGTAGGTGCAGGACTTCCATTATTTACTCCAAGAGGAACTATAATAATTGATGAATTAAAAAGAGAAATGGAAAGAGTATGTAGAAAGTATGGATTCGAAAAAGTTAGTTGTCCATCGCTTGCTGATATTTCATTATTTGAAACTTCAGGACATGCAGGGAAGTTTAATGAAGAATTATTTAGAGTAGAATCACCAAAAGGACATAAATTTGTATTAAAACCAGTTCAATGTCCTCATCATACTCAAATATTTGCTTCTAAACTAAGAAGTTATAAAGATTTACCAATTAGATATATGGAATCAGATAAACAATATAGAGCAGAACTTCAAGGTGCTGTTGGAAACAGTTTATCAAGAGTATATGCTATAACTGTTGAAGATGGTCATGTATTCTGTACTAGAGAACAAGTTAAACAAGAAATAATTAATATTTGTAATTTAATTAAAGATTTTTATTCTAGAATGGGATTATGGGAAAATCATTGGGTATCATTATCAGTAAGAGATTATGATCATCCAGAAAAATATATTGGAGAAAAATCAGATTGGGATTTATGTGAGAACTTACTTCAAGAAATATCTGATGAGTTAGGATTAGATGCTAAAAGATGTGAGGGTGAAGCAGCTTTATATGGTCCTAAATTAGATTTCATGTTTAAAGATGCCTTAGATAGAGAAATTCAAATACCAACTGTTCAATTAGACTTTGCTACTCCAAAAAGATTTGGTTTATCATATATTGACGAAAATGGAGAAAAGCAATCACCAGTAATGGTTCATAGAGCAGTTCTAGGATCATATGAAAGATTCTTAGTATTATTATTAGAACAATCAAAAGGAATATTACCAATATGGTTATCACCAGTTCAAGTAAATATTGTTCCAATCAATGTTAAATACCAAGGTGAATATTGTGAAAAATTAAAACAATTATTAATTGATGAAGATATTAGAGTAGGATATGATGATTCAGAAGAAAGATTCAATAAGAAGATTATGAATAGTAATGTAATGAAGAATCCATATACTTTAATAATTGGAGATAATGAAAGAGATAATAATTTAGTAAGTTATAGAAAATATGGTAGTGAAGAAACTATTTCATTGCCAATTGATGAATTTATTAAATTTATTAAAGAAGAGATTAAGAAAAGATAAGTCTATTTTGCCCTAACAGCAACTATAACTACAGTAAATTTAGGACAAACAAGAAATTGAAAAAATATCGCAAAAAATACAATAGAGTGATTAGTGATATAATAAATTTGAACAAAAAAGAATAATTAATAAATTGGACTAGAGAAATCTAGTCTTTTAATTTTTTTTAAAATACAGTGACATTTACAGTGACATATATGGTAAAATATATTTAGAAAGAGACTGATAAAATGAATTTGTTTGATAAAGTTAATCCTATATTTAATATAGATGAAGATATGAACGAGTTTTTAAATAATATCAATTTAAAATTGAATGATATTAAAATAACAGATAAACAAAAAAGAAAAAACATGATTACAAAATCAAAAGTTAGATCAATTCATTCGTCACTTGCAATAGAAGCTAATTCATTATCATTATTTGATGTAGAAAATATATCAGAACATAAACAAATAATTGGTAAAAGAGATGAAATACAAGAAGTCAAAAATGCAATAGAAGCATATGATAAAATTAATGATTATGATTATAAAAGTGAAAAAGATTTTATTGAAGTACATGGTTTAATGATGAAATACTTTGATGAAGATAATGGTGGTTATAGAAATCATGGTGAAGGTGTAGAAAAAGATGGAAAAGTTATATACATGGCACCAGAATCATTATTAGTTCCATCATTAATGAAAAGTTTATTTGAATTTATAAAAAATAGTGATATGAATATCATTTTATTATCTGCAATATTTCATTATTATTTTGTGGCTATTCATCCTTTTTCTGATGGTAATGGAAGATTAGCAAGGTATTGGGTAAGTTTAATGTTAATTAACTATAATAGAGATTTTGAATTTATTCCTATTGAAGAAGAAATGTATTTAAACCACGAAGAGTATTATTCATCTATTGCTCAATGCCATGTTAATGGTAATGCAAATGTATTTATCAAATTTTTATTAAAAACAATTAATTCATCATTGGATAAAGTTATTAAGAGTAGTAAGTTTGTTTTAAATGACATTCAAAATAGAATTATCGAATTCATTATTAATGATAAATATATTACTCAAAACACAATAGCTGAAAAATTAAATGTTAATGTGAGAACGATAAAAAGAAATTTTAAAGTATTAATTGATAACAATATCGTTGAAAGAGTAGGATCTGATAAAAATGGATATTGGGAAGTTATAAATTAATAATGCTGAATCATCTTAGTCTATTTCGTTCCAAACCTTGTTGTGGTACAAGCTGCAATCAAAGCAAAAAAGAACCAAAGACTAGATTACTCTAGTCTTTTGTTGTGTTATAATTAACTTAGGTGATAAAGTATGGATAAGACTAATATGGCAATAGATACTTATAATCATATTATTAATGAATATATAAAATACTTAAAAGAAGTAAATGAGAAAGGTGGAGTTCCTTTTCAAAGAGAAACAGATTATCTTATCTCTATATTACCAAACAAATCCAAAATACTAGATGTTGGTACTGCTATGGGATATTATCCTAAATACTTAATAGAAAAAAGTGATAAGGATTTCGAAGTTACTGGTATTGATGCATCAGATAAAATGATAGAACAAGCTAAAAAAACGGCTATTAGAGCAACTTTTAAAGTGATGGATATAAGAAATATGAAATATCCAAACAAATCATTTGATTGTATAATGTGTTTTGGAACTTTGATTCATTTAAATGATGATGATTGTTTAAAAGCCTTGAAAAGCTTTGATAGAGTTTTAAGTGATAAAGGTATTTTGGCAATTAATGTTATGGAACATTTAAGTGGAAATAGAGAGATAGTAGTAGAAGAGCCATTTAATAATAATTATAAAATGTACTATAATAGGTATCCTAAAAATTTCTTTATTAATTTTTTTAAAGAAAACAATTATACGATTATAAAAATATTTGATAATCCAATATATAATGCTGATTCAGTTGGATATGATTTGGCTGGAACTAATGAATTTTCTATAATTGCAAGAAAAAATAATTGATCATTTTAGTTTTATTAATATATAAAAAGAATTCAGTATTTGCAACTGTAGTAGAAGGAATGTTTAAAGCATAAAAAAGTATTAAAAACAGTATAAAATTCACCATCTCGAGTAGAACAGTTGTGTAAGCTGCAATCAAAGAAAAAAACAATAAGTAATTAAATAAATAAGACTGGAGAAGTCTAGTCTTTTTTTGTTCGGAATATAGTAATATTCCGATGAGTAAGAAAGATTGAAAAGTATGGTATAATATTAAGTGAATAATAAATAGTTATTTTGAGGTGTAAAATGAGTAATGAAGAATTAATATTAATTTTAGAAAAAAGATTTATCAAAAATGAAAAAATGCATAAGGGAATTAATTGGAACGATGTTTTAAAAAGACTAAATAATGAAGCATTATTTTCTATAAGGTATATGGAAGAAACTGGTGGAGAGCCTGATGTTATTATGTATGATAAAGAAAATGATAAATATGTTTACTGTGATACTTCAATAGAATCTCCCATTGGAAGAAGAAGTTTTTGTTATGATATAGATGCTTTGAATAGTAGAAAAAGCAATAAACCAAGTTCAGATATCATGGCAGAAGCAAATAATAAAAAGGTAAAAGTATTGGATGAAGCAGAATATAAATATCTTCAATCACTTGGAGATTTTGATTTAAAATCTTCAAGCTGGATATTAACTCCAATGGAAATTAGAAAACTAGGGGGAGCATTATTTGGAGATAAAAAATATAATAGGACTTTTATATATCATAATGGTGCTGAATCATATTATTCAAATAGAGGATTTAGAGTATTACTAAAAATATAGAACAATTTATAAGAAAGAATCGCACTATTAAGATATTAGGAATTGAGAAATCAGTTCCTTTTTTAGTAATCTTGCAATTAATCTATACTATAGAAAAGTATGGTATAATTATAAAGGTGATAAAATGAAAAAATTAAATTCAAATCATTTAAAGCTAATCGCAATAATTGCGATGACAATAGATCATTTAACTTGGTTAGCATTTCCAGGGTGTCAAAAAATATGGTATGTAATGTTACTTCATATTGTTGGAAGATTAACAGCTCCAATAATGTGGTATTTCATCGTAGAAGGGTATAATCATACCCATAATTTTAAAAAATATTTAATAAGATTATTTTTATTTGCATTTATTTCTCATTTTGCTTACTGTTTAGCATTTGGTATACCGTTTATACCTAACTCTATATTTAATGGAACAAGTGTTATGTGGTCTCTTGCTTGGGCAGTAGCACTTCTTGCCATATTTGATAGTGAGATAAACGAAAAGTTAAAAGTGTTATTAATGATTTTAATATTTGCAATAACATTTCCATCAGATTGGAGTTGTATAGCTGTATTTTCAATAATATTTATGAATAAATATAGAGGCAATTTTAAAAAACAAATGATAATGATGATGCTTGGAACATTAATGTATGCAACTGTTTATTTTATTTTCCTAGATAAAGTATATGGATTGTTGCAATTGTTTACTTGTTTAACTATTCCAGTATTATATTTATATAATGGTGAAAGAGGTAAAGTAAATCTGAAATATTTATTTTACATATATTATCCATTGCATTTAATAATATGGAAATATACCAATAATTTTTAAATAATGATTGTTCGGAAGATTTAATATATAATGTTAGAGGCAAACAAGTAATGTTAGATTCTGATTTGGCAAAATTATATAAATGTACCAACGGAACAAAAGATATAAATAAGGCAGTTAATAGAAATATTAATAGATTTCCAGAAGATTTTTATTTCCAATTAACTGATAAAGAAATGGAATCTTTATGGCTCCAAATTGGAACCAAAAAAATAAAAACTGAAACACGTGGTGGTAGATATAAAAATCCAAAAGTATTTACCGAACAGGGGGTAGCAATGCTAGCATCTGTTTTACATACAGAAATTGCTATTGAAACAAGTGTTAAAATAATGAGAAGTTTTGTAAAAATGAGAAGATATTTTGCTAATAGTAATGAGATGCTTCTTAATCATGAAAATAGATTATTAGTTTTAGAAGAAGCTTTAGATAAATTTAAAGAAAAAGAAATTGATAAAATATTTTTTGAAGGAGAATTATATGATTCATATTCATTGCTTATAGATATACTTAATAAATCAAAAATAGAAATAATTATAATTGATAATTATGCAGGAAAAGAATTTTTAGATATAATAAAAAATATTGATAGAAAAATAATTATTGTTTCTAAGAACATTGATTTAAAACTGAAAGAAAAATATGAAAGTCAATACAGTAATGTTTCATTTATTAATAATGATTCATTTCATGATAGATTTATAATTATAGATAGAAAAATACTATATTCTTGTGGAGCTAGTTTTAAAGATTTAGGGAAAAAATGTTTTTCAATCAATACTTAATTAGATTATTAGAAAAAATAAAAATATAATTTAGTTATATATTGTGTTGTGAGTCGAATGGTAATACAAGCTGCAATCAAAGAAAAAGCAGGTAAATAACAAACTAAAAGACTAGAATTTCTAGTCTTTTTTTGTTCGGAAAATAGTAATATTCCGTTCATTTGCTTTACGCTTTTTAATGCAATTTTATATAGAAAAAGTTGATTTTCATATATATACATATATATAATTAAAGTAGAATAGATAAAGAATCGGATGTGTAAAGTATGAAGAAGTTTATATTGCCAATTATATTACTTATATTGTTTATACCTTTTTATGTTAATGCAGAAACTTGTGATACTGATAAGATAAATATTAGTTCAATTACAGTAGAACGTAAATCAGATGGTGTTGAAGAGTTAGATGAAGCAACAGCTAATGGTAGGAATATTAATTTTAATTTATCTATGTCTAATGTAGGAGACAATATAGAATACAAAATAGTTGTAAAAAATGATTCGAATGAAGACTATGAATTAGATAAAAATAGTTTCAATATTAGTTCGGATTATATTAAATATATACTTGAATCAGAAAATGATACTAATATAGTTAAGGCTAATTCTAGTAAAGTAGTTTATCTAAAAGTAAATTATGCAAATGAAGTTCCTGATGATGCATTTGAATCTGGAACATATAATGATAATAAGTCAATGACGTTAAATTTATCTACTGGAGACACAATAAACGTTCCAGATACTTTAAAGAATCCAAATACAGGAGTTCAATCATATATAATTATACTCACTTTAATAATAATAATAATAAGTATTACTTTGTGTGTAATATTAAGAAAAAAGAAATATGCTAAATTTTTGATATTAATAGCTATATCAGCAATTATTGTTCCTATGAGTGCTTATGCCTTATGTAAATGTGATATTAATATAGAATCTAAGATTGTTATTAATAAAATCAATACTCTTTCAATTGATTTAAATTGTTCATACGAAAGCGCATATCTTTCAAATGACTTAAAGTCTAAGCTTCCAATTTCTATAAATTATTATGGGAATATAACATGGAATAATTTGGTTAACTCTATTAATTTTTCAACATTAGATGATGATGTACAAGAATTTATTACTTCCAGTTTGAATGGTGGTATGTTATTTAGACCAGTTGAACAAATACAATGCTTAGGTAATGCAACTTCAGCATTTGAAATAGACAATTGTGTGGATGATATTGGAGGATATCCTGATGTTTTCGGCATTAAAGGTGAAGATAAAATTCAAACCACAAAAAAAGGAAAATATTACAGTTATCTTTACTGCATGCCAGGATAAAATAATCGGAAGATTAAGATATTACTATGTTTATTTTCTATAACCCCCCCTAGGCTAGCTGTTGTACAGGCTGCCATGAAAAATGGAAATAAATAAAAATATAATTGAAAACTAGAGAAATCTAGTTTTTTTATATTATAATAGACTTATATACAGGGAGGTTTACTTATGGAAGAATTCGGAAAAATAGATGATAAGCTGTATTATGCAAAATATTGTGATAGGAAAGTTGGTAATCCAGAAGAAATTTGGAGTTCAATTAAAAATAATAGAGAATTATTAGAATGGGCAATTAAACCAACTAAAGATAAATTTGGAGAAAGAGATTTAGTAAATGGTTTAGCAATATGTGAGAATATACTTGTTGATTTTAATAATGTTGATAATGAAGTGTATCAAAAACTTGTAGACTTGATTTATTCCAATAGACAAATTGCTAGAATTGTTTTAGATGGTTATAGTAATGGTGGTTATTCATATTTACTAATGACTTTATGGAATCCTAATTTAAAATTAACAGAAGATCAAAAAGCATTTGCAGTTGATGAAGCAATGAATAAAATTGGTACTACTAGATACGAAAATGCTATGAATGAATATTCTAAAGAATTAGAAGGAAAAGGTATTACAGACGAACAAACTATGTATACTGGATTTGGAGGTTCGATTAACCCCGTAGGAGCTAAAACTGGTAATATGTACATGGCTGGTTTATTTAGTTCATTAAGTGATACTCAAGCACATGGTTCAGGAGATTTTGATATAAGATATTGGATACTTAGAAATCCAAATTGGTCATTCGAAGAAAAACAAAAACTAATAATGGATTTTTGGGCTGACGACGAAGATTATGACGAAACATTAGAACAATGGGAATGCGGTATTGTTAATTATCATGCAAATTATAAAGGAACCCCAATACCTTTGTTTGAAAGGGACGAATTATATGAGTGTTCTTATGGCGCATTATTAAAATTCTATGGTGATAAGGAAACTACAGACAGAATTTGGGAAGAAATCCAATTTTGTAAGCAAATGCATCAATTAAGACCTCAAAAATGGGAATTAAAATTTGTTAAACCAAGAGT
>CACZGA010000067.1 GCA_902780585.1 uncultured Erysipelotrichaceae bacterium
TGCACTGTTTTTGTACCAAGACATCCGGTTATTAATCCTAGAATGGATAAATGTATCGAGGAAGAAACTAAATTTAACTATGAAGAAATGATTAATAAAGTATTAGATAATTTATTAGTAATTAATATCAATAATGAAAAAAATGAATATGCAGATCTCTTATAAAGGAAAAAATTACCAAGGAAAAAAATGTATGTTATTTAGTAATCTTCACAATCTATAAGTGTGGAGGTGAAAAAACATGAATAAAGATGCTCTAAAGATGAGAGTACCAGGTGCTAAACAAGCTATTGAAAAGATGAAATACGAAATAGCTTCTGAATTTGGTGTTAATTTAGGACCAGATTCAACAAGCCGTGCTAATGGTTCAGTTGGTGGTGAAATCACTAAAAGATTAGTACAAAACGGATTAAATAACATGAGTGGAAGTTATAATACTCAAAATCGTTAATTAAATAGAAATAGGGATAATTAATCTCTATTTTTTGGGAAAGGATAATAATCAGATTGTTTTTACCGATTGGTATACTGTTATACTTATATTGAATGGTAAAAAATATGAAATGCCTATTCCTAAGTTTTTAAAAGAGTTAGATAAAAAAATAGATAGTAGAGAATATAATGTTTTTTTTAGTGAAAAACAAAGACAGTTTTCAATAACCTATGATGGTGTAGATTGTAGCGTAGTTTTAAATAAAAATGAACAGGATAGTCTTTTAAGTGGAGATTATTCCCCACTAATTTTGAAATTATTGTTATTAGCATCAAAAGAAAAAGAATATAATGATGAAGCTGCAATCCAAGCTGTTAGAAAAGCCAAAATAGAAGCTTTTATTAGATCTAATTATGCAGATATGGAAACACTAGAAGATCATGAATTGTATTTGGATTATTTGAAAGTATCGTTAAAAAAGAAAAAAAATGCTAATGAAAAAGTTATTATTAATACTAAAATAGCAAATCTAGTTAAGATTATTGAAAAATTAAAAAAAGAAGAGAAAGAAAAAAAGGAAAATCCTTTAAGTCTTAGTTTGCATATTAATAAAATAATATTTAATCTTTTAAAAGATTTAGATAAATTGGATGAAAAAGATCGAATATCGTTATCCATAAAATTAAAACAAATTATTTTAGATTACGAAAAAATAGTTGATGATTATAATAAGAAAAAAGATATGGGACTACTAATAGGAAATCCATTGTTGCCATTTAGTATATTAGAAAGAATTATTGATATAGAATCTGAAATAAAGACTCTTCAAAAAAAGAGGATATCAATTGATGAATCAGTTTCATTTTTTGATAATTTAGAGACAGAATTAAAATCTATTATTGATTCTGATGATAAAAAGGGGAGTAAATAAACTATGAACGATATAAGTTTTACAAAATTAGGAACTGTAAAAAGTAATTATTTTGAGTTAACGTATGATGACTTTTTTAAAAAAATGGTAGATTTAATTTTTCAAGATAGTGAAAATAACTATGTGACTTATGATGAAAAAAATGGGTATCAAATAGTATTTAATGGTGAAAAATATAATGTTAAATATGGGAATACTAAAATTGATAAAACAAGTAATATACCAGAAATAGTTAACGGATTAGAAAAGTTAGTAAATTTATCAAGTAAAAAAAGAGAAAAGCAAGAAAAACATAAACAAGAGTTAATTGAACAAGAAGCAAGGATGAATATTTTAGAAGGACGTCGAGAAGAGATTATCGAAAATGGGGAAAAAGGCATTTTCAAAAGCGATGAGGATAAAGAAGTATTTATCAGTTATTTGCAACATAAAGTAGTAGATATTGGCAAAATAATAGTAAAAGGAATACGTGAAGATGCTGTTATATTTACTAACTTAATGTGTTCGCTCATGGTTTTTTTTGGTGTTTGTTTTCTTGGGGCTACATGTTCAGAAATCTTTAAGTTAACTGTTGCATGGACAGATATCTTAAAGTTAACTATTGTGGGTAATATTATTGTTCTTCCACCATTTAATTATAATCAGCTTATCAAATCTAATGGACTAGATATTAGAGATATAATTGCTAACAGAAAGTTAAAAAAGCAAATTAAGGCTCTAAAAAAATCATTAGAGATAAGCAAAGTAAAAAAGGGAAATGAAAAGAAAAATATAAAAGCATTAGAACTATCTAAGACTGTAGATAAAATAAAACAAGAAGTAATTAACAATCAACCTATAATTATTGCAGTATCAAGTGAATTTAAGAAATTGCGAGATAAAATACATGCAATAAAGAATGAAAAAAATAAAAAAGAATATGCAGAAGAATTATTAAGTATTTTAGGGCAATATAAAACAATAAGTAATGAAACAGAGGGAAACATACATCAAAAAATCTTAGATCAATTAGTTAGTTTAACATTTAGAGTAGATGATACATTAAAAGAAGAAACAAGAGCTAGAGAAAGCCAAGAAGAATTTAAAAAAATGATTGAAGAAGTTGATAAAAAGAGTCGAAGAGTATCAGGAGGAGTATAATTAATATTTCTATATAAAAATGAAAATGTTGCATTTTCGTTTTTTTTATGTTAAGATATGAAGCCATCAAGGGAGAGATTTATGGATTATAAAGATTTACAAGTAGAATTAAATGAGTTACGGAATGAAGAATTTAATACAAGTTTTATTAATAGAATAATGACTATTGTTTCAGGAATGAGACAAATGATGATCGAAAAGCTTATAATGAAATGGCTTTCTCTATTAATAATTTATTAAAAGATAAGCTTAAAGAAGTAAATGAAGGGTTTACTAATTCTAATATGAATGACATAATAAGTGCTATTGTAGGAAGTCATTTGTTTGTTAGAGACATTATAAAATTAGAAAATTATGTATTTATTGAAGGAAAATCATCTTTTAGTTTTAGTAATAAATTTATCATGATCTCAGCAAATGAAAATTTAAAAGATATAGCATCAATAGATTTCTTAGATTGTTTAAGAAAAGTAAATTATATTAATTCATCAATAGGAAAAAATACAGTTAAAAGAGTAGTTGAGTTATTAAATGCATATTTAAAAAATTACTTTAATCATAATGAAGATATCATAAATAATATTGGAAATAGTGTTATATATAATACACCAATTATTAGTATTAAGTTAAACAAGAGTCTTGATGATATATGTCGTGGAATTATTGATAATGATATATATAACGTAGATGTTGTTGTAATGTACTATGGTGAAGTTTACTTGTTTGATTTAAAATTAGGAAGTGATTTCTTTGATATTACAGAAGTTGAATCTGACATTTGGAGATTAAGTGAAGTAAATAATAAGAAAAACCAAAATAATTATTGCAAGAAATAAGTAATTATGCTAATATTTATATATATTTAATTGTGAAGTCAATTGGAATTATTAAATTAGTAAAAGAGAGTTAATGTTTGGTGAAAATTAACCTAATTAATAAGGAAATTACATTGATGGAGTTAAATCGCTTAAGAGCGTTAAAATATTAAGAGCATAGAATTTCTATGAAGTAGGATGGTACCGCGAATATTCGTTCCTATTTTATAGGATTTTTTTTGTATAAAGGAGGATTTATGAATTTAGCGGAATATATTGATTTAACGAACCTTTCTAAGACGGCGACGATGGAAGATATTATTAAACTATGTGATGATGCAAAAAAATATCATTTTCCAATAGTTTGTGTTAGTCCATATTATGTAAAAGCAGCAAGTGAATATCTAAAAGGAAGTACGACTGAAGTATGTACAGTAATTGGTTTTCCTAATGGATATAATACAAAAGAAACTAAACAATATGAAGCGATTAATGCTATAGAAAATGGTGCAAAAGAAATAGATATGGTTATTAATATTAATGCTTTAAAGAATAAGGATTATGATTATGTAAAAGATGAAATTGAAACTATTCGTGATAGCATTGATGGAAAAGTATTAAAAGTAATTATTGAAACATGTCTTTTAACAGATGAAGAGATAATAAAAATGACAGAGATATGTAATGAAACATTTGTTAATTTTATTAAAACTAGTACTGGCTTTGATAGGGAAGGTGCAACTATTGATGCTGTTAAATTAATAAATAAACATAAAAGTGATGTTCTAGAAATTAAAGCTAGTGGTGGCATAAAAAGTGAAGATGAGGCTATAAGCTTTATTGAAGCTGGGGCAACAAGAATTGGTACTAGTCATGGGGTAGACATTGTAACTGGAAAGAAAAATGGAAATGAAAAGCATCAATGTTGTGGACATTGTATGTGTCATGAGGAGGAGAAAAAATGACTTTATTTGAGGAATTAAAATGGCGTGGACTTATTCAGGATATTAGTAATCCTGAACTTGAGGATAAATTAAATAATACTGAGTTAACTTTTTATATTGGAACTGATCCAACAGCGGATAGTCTTCATATAGGACATTATTCATCATTTCTTCTTGCCAAAAGATTAAAGAAGGCTGGGCATCATCCGATTATGTTAGTAGGTGGCGCAACTGGTTTGATTGGTGATCCACGTGGTAAAGGAGAAAGAGTATTAGAATCATTTGAAAAAATACATGATAATTATGTTAAATTAAAAAATCAAGTTGAAAGAATATTTGGTTGTGAAACTGTTAATAACTATGATTGGGTAAAAGATATCAATGTTATTGAATTTTTACGTGATTATGGTAAACATTTTACGATTAATTATATGTTGGATAAAGATAAAGTAAGAAAACAACTTGATAATGGATTATCATTTACGGAGTTTTCTTATATGATAATTCAAGCTCTTGATTATAAATATTTATATGAGACAAGGAATGTAACATTACAAGTAGCAGGCAGTGATCAATGGGGAAATATTACTTCAGGAATTGAATTAATAAGAAGAACGTTGGGTGTAGAAGTATATGGTATGACTATGCCATTAGTTTTGGATGAACAAGGTAATAAAATAGGTAAAAGTGAAGGTAATGCTGTATGGCTAGATAAAGAAAAAACAAGTCCATATTTTCTATATCAGTATTTATTAAATACTTCTGATGAAGTTGTTATTGATTATTTAAAAAAATTAACTATGTTAAGTAAGGAAGAAATAGAAGAATTAGAAGAGTCAAATAAAAAAGAGCCACATTTACGTTTAGCACATAAAGCACTTGCTAGGGAAGTAGTATGTGATGTTCATGGCAAAGATGAGTATGAGAAAGCTTTAAGAATTAGTGAAGCATTATTTAGTGGTGATTTGAAAAAATTAACTGGTGATGAACTTTTAGATGCCTTTAATAATATTCCAAGTAGTGAAGTTAATGGTGATAAGAATATCGTTGATTTATTAGTAGAAACAAGTATATGCTCGTCAAAAAGAGAAGCAAGAGAATTTGTTTCTAATAATTCTATTAGTGTTAATGGGGAAAAGATTAATGATTTAGAATATATTATAAAGAAGGATAATGCTATTGTTGATAACTTTACGATAATTAGAAAAGGTAAGAAAAAATATTTTGTTATTAAACATATATAGATTAATTGGAGTTAATTATGGAATATTATTCACATACCATTCGTATAACCAATTTTGATTTTATAGATATAGAAAGAGTAAAAGATATCTTGTCATCAGGTTATCTTTATTCAAGAAGAAATCTAAAAGAAATTTTAGGTATAAATAATAAAGATACATGTGAAGAAATGGCTCTATTTAATGGAATGGATTATGTATCACTTTGTGATTTATCAAAGAAACATGAAAGATATTCTGCTTATTATATGTATGTATATCGAGGGCTTTCCTTTCTTTTTAGTAAGGATATTGATGTAATTATTCCAACGATTGTAAATACAAATGTCAATGATATGTCCTTTGGATATAAGGCTCATGAATATGGAAAAGAGGTAAAGCGATACAGTGATTTATATGACGAGGTTCAAGTAAAAGATAAAATATCATTAGATTATTTAAAAGGAATATCAATATCTTTAAGAAGAATGCGTATATTTCATGATAAAAAATATCTATTGGAGTATTTAAATGAATTAAAAGAAATACTTGTGAAATATAATATCAATATTCCTATTTATAATCTTGATACGGAAAAAGAAGTGCATGTGGATAAAATGAAAATTAAGGTTCGTTAAATATTTTAAAAATATTAAAAAAATAATTGACTTTGAAAAGTAAATATAGTATATTATTAACGTTTATGATTTTTAAGTTTTGTTTCGGCAAGACTTAAATTTAGTAAGTAAAATGATACACCTGGATGTGTGTTAGAAAGGAGCTAATATGCCTACAATTAACCAATTAGTTAAAAAAAGACGTGGAAGCAAGGTTAGGAAACCAAAATCACCAGTATTATTAGTAGGAATTAATAATATTAAGAGAAAACAAACAAATGTTAATTCTCCACAAAAACGTGGTGTTTGTGTACGTGTTGGAACAATGACTCCAAAGAAGCCTAACTCTGCTCTTCGTAAATATGCTCGTGTAAAATTAAGTAATGGAATGGAAGTAACTTGTTATATTCCAGGAGAAGGACACAATTTACAAGAACATAGTGTTGTACTAATTCGTGGTGGACGTGTACCTGATTTAATCGGTGTACGTTATCATATAATTCGTGGAACACTTGATACACAAGGAGTTAAGGATAGAAAGCAAGGACGTAGTAAATACGGAACTAAAAAAGAAAAGAAAAAATAATTTATAAATTCGAAGGGAGGATAAGAAAATGCGTAAGAAACGTGCAGAACGTCGTGATGTATTACCAGATCCAATATATAAGTCTAAAATTGTTACGAAGTTAGTAAATAGAATTATGTTAGATGGTAAAAAAGGCGTTGCAGAAAAAATATTATATGAAGCATTTGATAAAGTTAAAGAAAAATCAGGAGAAGATCCTGTTGTTGTTTTTGAAAAAGCTTTAGAAAACATTAAACCACAACTTGAAGTTAAATCAAAACGTGTTGGTGGTTCTAACTATCAAGTTCCAGTTGAAGTTAGTGAAACAAGAAGTCAAACTTTAGGACTTCGTTGGCTTGTTAATTATGCAAGACTAAGAAATGGTCATACAATGGCTGATAATCTTGCTGATGAAATAATTGATGCAAGTAATGGAACTGGTAACGCAGTTAAAAAACGTGAAGATACACATAGAATGGCAGAGGCTAATAAGGCTTTCGCTCATTATCGTTGGTAGAAAGGAATTAGATTATGGCTCGTGAAACGTCATTAGAAATGACAAGAAACTTTGGAATCATGGCGCATATTGATGCTGGTAAAACAACTACGACAGAACGTGTTTTATTCCATACAAAGAAGATTCATAAAATTGGTGAGACACATGATGGTGAATCACAAATGGATTGGATGGATCAAGAACAAGAACGTGGTATTACTATAACTAGTGCTGCAACTACAGCTTATTGGAAAAAGTATCGTTTTAATATAATCGATACTCCAGGACACGTAGATTTTACTGTTGAGGTAAGTCGTAGTTTAAGAGTACTTGATGGAGCAGTTGCTCTTTTGGATTCTCAAGCTGGTGTTGAACCTCAAACAGAAACTGTTTGGCGTCAAGCTACAGAATTTATGGTTCCAAGAATTATATTTGCAAATAAAATGGACAAGATGGGGGCAAACTTTGAATACAGTCTAAAGAGTATTAAAGATCGTTTAGGCGTTAATGCAAAACCAATTGAATGGCCAATTGGAGCAGAATCAGATTTCCGTGGAGTTATTGATTTAGTAACGATGAAGGCTTACGAATATGATGGAAAAGAAGAAGAGGAAGCTAAAGAAATAGACATTCCTGCTAATCTTGTTGATATAGCTAAACAGAAGCGTGAAGAATTAATTGATGCTGTTGCTGAATATGATGA